>JAGODF010000326.1 GCA_017998375.1 Spirochaetota bacterium | reverse complement strand
TTGGCCCTGTTATCCGCTACGAGACTGATAACCGGCTTTGGGAGTTCAATCTCTCAATCATGTGGTTCGGGGCCTATACTACGAACATTGATACTTCATTTGTGTTGAAGACTGAAAATTTTATTAATCCTTTGTTAAATGGTAGTATCCCCTTCAAAGTAAGTTCCGAGCTCGAAATTTCCCACCGGGACATCGATCTGCGGGCAAGGAGAAAAATCACAGATGCCTTTTCGGTGTTTGCCGGGTACAAGTATCAATCATATGAAACTTCGATCGGATCACACTACAATATCAATTACGGAAGCCAGATTGTCTTTGGAAGCAACCTCGACTTCTCCTTCTTCGCCGAGGTGCACATGCCGTATGCGGGCGTCGGCTACAGCCATCCATTCGGGAGCGCGTTCTCGCTGGCGGCGAACCTCGGCCTGGGCGTGCCGGTAGGCGGGCGCGCCGAGAAGGAGCTCTCTATCAACGGCACCGACTACTCGGAGAACTTCGACATAAAAATGGCCTGGGCGGCGATGGGCGATATCACCCTCGTCTACGTGATGGGAAGCGCCGTGGAGCTGCGGCTCGGCTACCAGTACCAGCGCTTCACGCTCAGCGTGGAAAATATCGACATCGACCAGGATGGCCAGTCCGACGACTCCGGCGATTATGTCGATGTGTTCCAGGGCGTGACCTTCGCGGCGCTCTACAGGATCGGAGTCTGACGGTATGATGGGGGATGCTATCATGAAAACGAAGATGGCGCGGCTGGCGATGATCGCGGCACTGGCGCTGTGCGCCGTTCCCGCACGCGCCCAGTGGGACCAGGCGATAGTAGAAAAGGCCGTCAACGGTCTGGAGGCGGTATCATCCTCCGTGGTGGCGGACACCTTCACGCCCATGACGCACTACCGCGCCGGTGAGTGGAGCGTGGCGGCGGTTCCGGCGTACATCATCGTGGACCGGGCCTGCGACGACCCGGAGCTGGAGGGCGACGGCCTGGCGGGCTACGCGGGCGGAGCCGGCGCGGGCTACGCGTTCACGGAGCGGATCATGGCCTATGTGATTTACGCGGGCATGCGCTTTGAGGGGGGCCTCCGGGGCAGCGGATACGCCGGCCTTCCCCTGGCGGAGTATGCGATGGACGTGGACTACTCCCTCCACAGCCTCTTCGCAGGTGCCGGGATCGACCTGGTGGGCGATAACGCGCGCTGGTCCGTGCCGATCTTCATCGGCGCGAGCCTCCAGCGCTACGACGTGGCGGTGGATTTTCCGCTATCGTACAACATCGTTCCCTTTCCCGCATATTCGCACGAGGCCCGGGTGACCGGCAGCGGTTTCCTCTACGGAGTGACCGCGGCGGTCGCGGTATCGCGCAACCTCGGCTGTGTGCGCGTCACGCCCTACTTCCTGTACATGCGCAGCCTAAACACACCGGAGCTGGAAGCTGCCGTGCATATCACCGAACCGCCCACGGCGCCGTTCACCCGCGACGTCGACGCGGGGATCGTCACGGCGAGCATGCCGGGCCTGCGTATTTCCTGCGCCGCCGGAAGCGGCTGGAGCTTTTTCGTGAGCGCGGGTGGCTTCCTGTCGTCGCGCATCGCGCCGCTCGGCGAGGGCCTCGCGGGCGGACTGAAGGTGAAGACGATCGCCGCGGGCGTGTCGTACGGCGGGGGAGCGGGGCGGGACGAGGGCGATTAAATTTGCGCTTGAATTATTTCCCGCCCGATGGCACTGTATGCACCGTCGCGCCCACGGATGACATGGTAGAAAAAAAGGAAAAAAACCGCCTGCGGAGTTTTATCACCCTCCTTGCCGGGATCGGGATATTTATCGCCCTGAAGTCGTTCCTGGGGTACGGGAGCTTCCTGGCCATGCTGATCGCGATCGTGGGCTTTACAGCCCTGCGGATAATCTGGCCGAAGGGGAAAAAGCCGAAAGAGGGCGGCATCGAGATCGTCGGGGGCCTGGGGATCTCGGAGTCCGAGGCGCGGAAGGTCATCAACCAGAGCCAGGACAAGGTGCGGGAGATCCGCGCCATGACCATGCGCATCAAGGACAACCGCGTGGCCGACGAGGTGCGCGGCATCTGCAAGGCCGCGCAGGACATCATCGAGAATTTCAAGAAGGACCCGAAGGACATCAAGCGCGCGCGGCAGTTCGTGAACTACTACCTCGACTCGACCGTGAAGATCGTCACGCGCTACGTGGAGCTCACCCACACCCAGGTCATGACACCGGAGACCGAGAAGAGCCTGAAGAAGGTTGAGGAGCTCATGGGCACGGTGAAGCTCTCGTTCGAGAAACAGCTCCAGCAGCTCCTGGAGGACGATCTCCTGGACCTGGACACCGAGGTGCAGGTTTTGAAGAAGACGCTGAAGATGGAAGGGATGTGAAAGCGCGGATGCGTATCCGCGCCTCCCGGAAAGGGAATGACATGGAATAACAGGAGGACGTCATGGCAACCGAACTCGCAGCTCTGCCGCCGAAGGAAGTCGTCGATATAAACAAGCTCTCCGCGGAGGAAAAGAAGAAGGTGGAGGATATCAAGAACTCCATCAACCTGGACGATTCCCAGGAGATGATCCAGTTCGGCGTGGGGGCCCAGAGCAAGCTCTCGGGCTTCGCCGACACCATCCTGGAGCAGGTCCGCGCCAAGGACGCAGGGGTGGCCGGTGAGCTCCTCTCCGACCTCATGGTCAATGTGAAGGACCTGGACGTGGAGAGCCTGTCCGAGGGGGGCGCGCTCTCGAAGATCCCCATTATCGGCAACCTGATAGACAAGTTCAAGCGCTTCGCCGCGCGCTACGAGAAGCTGAGCGTCGAGATAGAGAAGATCGTCGACGAGCTGGCGAAGGCGCGCATGCAGCTCCTGAAAGACGTGACGATGTTCGACAACCTCTACGAGAAGAACCTGGAGTACCTGAAGGAGCTCGACCTCCATATCATCGCCGGCCAGCTCAAGCTCAAGGAGGTCCAGGACACGATCCTCCCGGAGCTGAAGGCGAAGGCCGAGCAGTCCGGGGACCCCGTGGACGCGCAGAGGTTCCAGGACATGAACCAGATGGCGAACCGCTTCGAGAAGAAGATCCACGACATGAAGCTCAGCCGCATGATCGCCATCCAGACCTCGCCGCAGATACGCCTCATCCAGGGGAACAACCAGGTCCTGGTGGAGAAGATACAGAGCTCCATCCTCAACACCATCCCGCTCTGGAAGAACCAGATCATCATCGCCATCGGCCTCTTCAAGCAGAAGAAGGCGCTGAAGCTGCAGCAGGAGGTCACGGCGACCACCAACGAGCTCCTGGCGAAGAACGCGGAGATGCTCAAGGACTCGAGCATCCAGGTGGCGCGGGAGTCGGAGCGCGGCATCGTGGACATCGAGACGCTCAAGAAGGTGAACAACGACCTGATATCGACCATCGAGGAGACGCTGAAGATCCAGCAGGAAGGGAAGCAGAAGCGCCAGCAGGCCGAGACGGAGCTGATCCAGCTGGAGAGCGACCTCAAGAAGAAGCTCGTGGATATCAAGGGCGGGAAGTAATTATTAACGCCCCCGGGAAGGCGCGCAAGCGTTTGCGCGCCTTCCCGGGGGCGTTGTCATTTTACCCTTTAAAAAGCGAGTTCATGTACTGCACCAGGAGGAGCGGATCGAGCTCGATGGGGTCCACCGATTCCAGGATCCCGGCGCTGAACACGATCAGCTGGGCGATGCGCGCGATGAACTTGGCGTCGTAATCGGTCTTGCGGCGGGAAGGGAGGCTTGCCCGCGCGTCGGTGATGATGTCCTGGAACGTGTCCAGGTGGGCGCGGACGTGCTTCTGCAAAAGCTCCATGATGCGCGGGTCCTCGTAGCCGTAGAGCACCAGGTTGATGAATATCCGCACGTTCTTCCGGTCCAGGACCAGCTTCTCAATCACGAAAAGCGCCGAGATGCTCGCCTTCTCGTCCGAATGGAGATTGCCCCGTATCACCGCCGCGTGGTCCCTCTGCATCTCGCTGAAGAAATCATGAATGAGGTCCATGTAGAGGTCCTCTTTCGTGGCGTAATAGTACAGGAGCCCCCCCTTTGAGAAACCGGCCTCGTCGGCCACGTCCTGCACGGTAATCTGCGAGTAGACGCTCTTCGTCAGGCGGCTTTTCAGCGCTTCTATGATGATCTTCTTCTTTTCCCTGGCCTTTTCTTCTTTCGTTTTCATGGCACCGCCGATTCATTTTCGTTCGGGAGCGTCCCCGCCGGCCCGGGGCGCGGATTGGGGGACTTCCTGTTTTAACGTCGATTGTTCCCCGATAAATCTTTAACACAATTCGCCCGGTGTTGATCAGCCCCGGGAGGGGCCGCGGCGTGCCCGGGAAGTTTTTTTATTGATCAAGAGCCGATCCCGTGTTACCGAAAATATATGATGATGCCCCAATAATGAACCATCGAGATGAGCGGCCACTATGATGAGCGTTAACCATTTCAGGCAAATCGCGGCGGGATGCGTCTGCGCCCTTGCGGTA
>JAGODF010000327.1 GCA_017998375.1 Spirochaetota bacterium | reverse complement strand
GCTTTCACGCGTGAGCTGTCTCGCGGCGTCGAGGGCCTGCGTGAAGAGAATGTCTATCAGGCGCGCCTCCTCCATGGTGAAGACGCCCGCCGCGAGGGGATTGTCGAGGTAGAATATTCCTATCGTCCTGCTCGATGTTTTCAGGGGTACGCACAGTATCGATTTCAGGTCGCGGAGCGCGACGCTGCCGCCTCCGGCGTGTCTTTCCACTGCGGCGTCCGCGATGATCAATCGCCTGCCAGAAGAGATGACCTCGTCGATGATGGTTTTCGAGTATTCGGGGATTACCCCGGGAATAATGCTCCTGGATGCGGAGAGGACAATCTCGCCGGACTTCGGGTCGGGGAGGAAGAGCAGGGCGCGCTGCGCGCCGGTCACTTCCATAGCGCAGGTTATCGACCTGTCGACGAGTGTGTCCATATCGCCCGTCGACGCAAGCTCGTTGCCCAGCCTGATGATTGAGGCGAGCTTTTCGCGGCCGATCGCCCTGGCGAGGGAGGGCGAGTCGGCGGCGTCCATGCCCATGAGGGCGGCGATGCGCGCCTTGAAGAGGCCCGCTCCCGTCTCCGCGCACGCTGCGTATGACTCCCGGTAGTAGTTCATTGCCCGGGTGGGATCGCCCGCGCGCAGGAGGAAGCCGGCGAAGTAGAACTTCGTCTTGGCAGATTCGAACTTCCTCCCGATCTTTTCCGCTTCTTCGATCGCCTTCAGGAACAGCTTCTCAGCGCGGGTGCTTTTGCCCTCGAGCGCCGCGAAACGCGCTGCGGCCCGGAGTGCGCCCGGACGGTGGGCCCGCCACCGCGCGCTTTCCGCAAGCGCCCGTGCGCAATGCCGGCGTATCTCGCCGAGGCTCACCGCGGCCTGGATGCCCTGGACCGGTTTCACGGATTCCAGCGCGCCGATGAACGCCTCCGCGAGATGGCCGTAGAGGTGGATGGTGAAGGGCCGCAGGTAGTTTCCTGATTCATTGAGCTCCCTGGCGTGCTGCAGATAATGGATTGCCCGCAGATGGTCGCCCTTTTCCAGGTAACAGTAGCCGAGCTCGATTGCGGAGCGGCAGTGGGTGAAGAGGATGTTCTTTTCCAGGCTGTGGTTGTAGGCCTTCAAGCCGCAATCCTCGGCCCGGGCCAGGTCGCCGGTCTCCACGCAGTACCACGTCCTGTAGGTCCAGGATTCGCTGATGCCGTAATCGTCCCCGGTTCGTGTCGATATGTCCAGATATTCGTCCAGGGCGGAGGCGGCGCTGGCGTAGTCCGCGAGGAAGGTGTAGTCGTGGACCATTCCCGCCAGGCACATGCCCATCTCCCTGACGTCGCCGATGCCGCGGAAGATTCCGTACGCCCCGGAAAACTTTTTCAGGCTTTCCGGAAAGTCCGCGCTCCATTCCAGCGAATAGCCGTACCACTGGAGGGTTTGCCCGGTGCCCCATCGATCGTTGAAGGACTCGCGGAGGCGGAGAGATTTTTCGTAGCTCCTGTTGGCCCGGCGGAAATACCCCGTGGACATCCAGAGGCTGCCGAATATGGCGTATGCCATGCCGAGCACGGCGGAGGGCCCAATCCGGTAGCGCGCGATGTTGATCATGCGCAGGGCGGTGCGGAGGAACTTCTTCACGTCGCTCAGGATGTAGGACCAGCCCAGGTCCAGGTAGAGCCACGACGCGCGCTCGAAACGGTCGCGGTCGCCGCGAGGGACCAGCCCCGTGATCTTCGCCAGGGGAAAGAGCGCCTGCTTCAGGGCCTCGCGGACGATGCTCGTGACGACGCGCGGCTCCGTGACCGGGAGTCGCTCGCCCAGCAGTTCGAGGCCCTTCCTGCCGTAGCGTTCGCAGTTGTTGAAATCGCCCTTCTTGAAGTAGGCCCTGCTGATCTGCTTGTAGAGACCAGCCCTGTCCTCGGCGCGTTCCTTGAAGGGCAGTATCGAATTGAAGAGGCTGATGGCGCGATCGTAGTCGCCCACGGTGTGGTTCACCTCGCCCAGGTTCTCGGTTGCCCTGATCCAGAGGTCCCGCATGCCGTCGCGGTCCAGCATACCCGGCGTCTCCTCGATGAGGTGGATGATGATGTAGAGGTACCGCATGGCGGTGTCGTTGGCGTACTGCTCCTTGGCCTTCAGCGCGGCGGGCATGGCGCAGGTGAGTATCTTCTCCCTGTTGCCGCTCATGATGTAATGATACGCCAGGTCGTAGATGTCCCTGCCGGGGTCTCGCGGGCCGCCTTCCTCCAGGGCGGCGCCTATCGTTTCGTGCAGCCTTCTTCTTTCGGCGGCGGGGATAAGGCCGTAGAACGCCTCCAGTATCCTGTCGTGGACGAACTGGAACGTCCTGGTGTCGGACGCGGCGCGCTCCAGCACCTGGAGTTCTATCGCCCTGTCGACGATCCGCACCGTTTCGCCCTGCTCCGCGGACGAGGCGCCGGCGACGCCGCAGAGCCGGAAAAGCAGCGGCAGGTCGAAGCGCTTCCCGAGGACGGCGGCGTAGGAGAGGACAGTGCGTTCCCTCTCGTCGAGGAGGGAGGTCCTTTTCAATACTGAGTCGACAATCGATGTCGGCACGTCCGTCCGTTCGAGAATTTCCCTGTTTATGCGCCACCCGTTGCCGTGGTATATCGCGCCCGTGTTCTGGAGCTGCTTGATGATCTCGATCGCGTGGAATGGATTGCCCTTGCCCTTTGACCCCGCGAGCGCGGCGATTTCACCCACTTCATGACTGTCTTCCAGGAGGATGCCGGAGACGAATTCGCGTATCGCCGAATCGTCCAGGGGGCGCAGTTCCATGCGCGAACCGATCCCCGGCATGGCGAGGGCGCGTTCGATCAGTTTCTCGGCGGCCGGATTCGAATCGATCTCGTCCCTGCGGTAGATGGCGAGCACCAGGAGCGGGCCGCCGCCGATGTCGTTGACGAGCTCCGCGAGCAGGTCGAAGCTCCCGTCGTCCAGCCACTGTATGTCGTCGAGGATCATGACGACGCAGCCGGTGAATCGCGCGAGGTCTATCAGGAAGCGGGAGGCGACCATCTGGAAGCGCTGGTGTTCCCGGTTCGATTTCAGCTCCACCAGGGGCCTGCATTCACCGAGCAATTCCTTCATGAGGGGATTGATGTTCAGGATGATTTCCCCCAGTTCCCCCGTGCCGTCCCTCACGCCGGAAGAGATGCGCGCGCGCTCCTCGTCGGGCAGCACGCGGTAGCGGCGGTAATAATCGGTGAGGGCATCGCTGACGGCGCCATAGGGTATTTTCGCGTGACCCTGGAAGCACTTCCCGGAAATGAACGTGACGCCGCTGTCGCCGGCCGTCATCCTCAGTTCTTCGGTGAGCCTGCTCTTTCCCAGTCCCGCGGGCCCTGTGATGAAGCAGATTCCGCCGGCGCCGCCGCGCGCCGTGAGGACCAGTTCGCCCAGCTTCACGAGTTCCGCCGACCTGCCCACGTGCCGGGTCCTGTAGGTGAGGCGCGCCAGGCGGTCCTCAAGACCGGGAATGAATTCCCGCTGGCCGTCCAGGAATCGGGCGAGGTCCGCCGCGAGTCCCCGCGCCCCCTGGTACCTGTGCCGCGGCTCCTTCTCCAGGAGCTTGAGGATGATGGCGTCGATCACCGGGGGGATACCCGGCCGGAGGGAGGAAGGAGGCGCCGGTTTCAGGGCGATCTGCCTGTGGATCAGGGCGTTGATATCGTCCCCCTCGAATGGAAGGGACCCTGCGACCAGCCGGTAGAAGAGGATCCCCAGCGAGTAGAGGTCGCTCCGCTCGTCGATCTCGACTCCGGCTGAACGTATCTGCTCCGGCGCCATGTAATGGAAGGAGCCGGCCAGCGGCACTCCATCCTCGAGTTCGTATTCCCGTATCCGCGCCAGGCCGAAGTCGATGAGCACGGCGCTCCTGTCCGCGAGAATGATATTGTCCGGCTTGATGTCGCGGTGGATGATGCCGCGGGAGTGAACGGCCTCCAGGGCGGCGCAGACCTGCGCGACGATTCCCGCCGCGCTGACCGCGTCCATCGCGCCCACGGAATCGATCTCCTCCTGGAGGCTCCTTCCCGCGAGCCGTTCCATCACGATGTAGTTCATGGGCGGATTGTGGGCGGTTTCGACCGTGCCAAGGTCCAGGATTTTCACTATGTTGGGATGGTCGATGGAGGCTGCGGCGCCGGCCTCGGCGCGGAAGCGGATGATGTCTTCCATGCGGCGCGAGGTGCGGGAGGAGTCGAGCACCTTGACGGCAACGTCCTTGCCGCCGTCATGGAGATCCTGGGCCAGATAGACGGTGCCCATGCCGCCGCCGCCCAGCGGGGCGAGGACCCGGAATCTTCCGCCAAGCGTTATGCCCTCTAGTTTCATCATCAGGCGAAATCGGGTTGGCCCGTGGCTTCCCGTACGATGGACCAGAGGTAGCCGTCGTGCTCCACCATCTTGCGTTTGCTGATGGCGACGGGGAGGGGCATGAAGGTGAAGTAGTTCGCCCAGCGCCCCACCATGAAGCCGCTCTTTCCCGCCATGGCGCCG
>JAGODF010000325.1 GCA_017998375.1 Spirochaetota bacterium | reverse complement strand
TTCTGCACGCCCGTGGAGTTGTACACGGCGCCGCCGCGCGTGAGGTCCAGCCCCTTCTCCATGCACCCGTCGATCATCGCCGAGGCGAAGGGCGACGGCACCTTTGCGGCGATTGCGTCGTCGAGGATCTCCATCCCCCGCGTCATCTGTTTCATGAAATGCCGCATCTGCGCGTCGTAAGCCTTCCATACGTCGTCGAACGAGGTAAAGCCCGACGGCTCGCCGGTCTCGATACCGGTGCGGTATCCGAAGACGTTGTCGATGCCGTTGGAAAGCGCGAGCTCGACGCACTTGATGCCGTTGAACTGCACCGCGAAGGTCGAGCCGAAGCTCTTTCCCTGCGCGTTGGCCTCAAGGCAGCCCACCACGCCGTAGTCGCGGGCGTCTTCGACCGAATGCCCCGCGTCGACGAGCGAGCGAACGACCGCCTCGTCGTTGAAGAAGTGCATGAGCACCCCGTCGCGCGCGTATTCGACCGCCCGGCTGAAGAAATCGGCCGGCGGGTTCTTCGACAGGCGCACCCCGAAATTCGGCTGCACCGTGCGCACGTCCGCGTAGGCGTCCAGCCCGATATAACTCAGCTCGTTCGTCGCGTCGGAACCGTCCGGCGCCATGCCGCCCACGGTCACGTTCTGCGTTGTCTTGCCCTCCGTGCCCTCGCCGCCCGGTATGAAGGCCTCCTCGAGCACGTTCCAGATTTCGTTGGTCTTTATGAAGAGAAGCGACAGAAGCTCGCGCGCTTTCTCGGGGGTGATGCGGCCCGCCTCGGCGTCGGCCCTGTAGTACGGGTACAGCACCTGGTCTATCCGTCCGAGCGAAATGGAGTTCCCGCCCGATTCTATCTGTGAGATCAGGTGGATAAAATACACGGACTGCACCGCCTCGTGGAAACTTCCGGCCGGATGTTCGGGCACGCGTTCGCAGACGCGGGCGATCTCCCGAAGCTCCGCGGCGCGTTCCGGATCGCGCTCCTTCTTCGCCATCGCCGCGGCCTGCTTCGCGTAGCGCCGGGCGAAGGATACGGCCGCCTCGCAGGAACGGATCATCGCGTCGTACAACAGCCCCTTCTCGCTTTCCCGCTCGGCTTTCGGTAGGCGCTCCATCGCCGCCCTGGCGTCCGCTATAACGCCCGCAAGCCCTTTCGCGAGGACCCGCGAATGGTTCATGGTGAAGTGCCCGATACCGTAGGTGATCTCGAGCATCATCGTGAAGATGTACTTGTCCATGTCCGCGGAGACGTCCTCCGGCAGGAGCTCCTCAAGCCGGTTCTCGACGGTCTTCCCCTCCCAGAAGGGAAGGATCTTCTCCGCCAGCTCCTTTTTTTCTCCGGGGGTGATGAGAGCCCGTTGAAGGACCCGGACGTCGAAGTTCTCAAGGTCCCCCTCGATCCAGCGGGACTTGTTTTCGGGGAAGAGCGGCGCCCCCTTCAGCTTCGAGGTGCGGCAGCCCACCACAAGCTCGTCCTCCCGGATGATGACGCTGATGTTGTTCAGGATATGCTCAAGCGCCAGGCTCATCCTTGTGAGCGGGTGTTTGTCCCAGTGCAGCTTCATCGACTCGGTGAGATAGCGCGCGCGCTCAACGCAGACCTCCTGGTGCGCGTCGATGATCCGCCGGCGGAGCCGCTCCACCCGGGAGGTGACCGCTGACGCGTCGACGGCGTGCTGTGTATTCATACAGGCCTCCTGTTTGTCGAAGGTGATGCGGACAGGCCGGCGGGATCGGTTCTCTCTGTCGGCAAGGGGCCTGTCCGTACAGATACAATAAGGCTGTTATTACGGGAAAGCCACCTTTTTATACCTTGATATCCATGTGATTCACCAGTATGGCATCGCGCCACGCGCGCGGCAGGTAGTTGTTGAGCCACAGGAAGAACGTGCTCATAAAATCGACCTGGTTGAAGAGCGCGGGCTTTTCCGCCTTTACCACCCTGAATATCCGTTTCGCCGCGGCGTCGGGCGTGGGAGCGGTCTTGATGAGCTCGTCGTCGCGCGCGATGAAGCGCCTGGCGCGGTCGCGATAGGGCGAGCCCTCGGGCGGAAGCACGTGGATCTTGGCCGCGAAGGTGGTCGACACCTGCGCGGGCTCGATCAGCGCCACGCGTATGCCGAACGGCTCCACCTCGTAGCGGAGCGAGCACATAAGGCCGGTGATCGCGAACTTGCTCGCGGAATAGATCGATTCGAAGGGAAAGGGAATACGCCCTACCAGCGAGGACATGGCGATGAGTTTCCCTTTGCGACGCTCCCTCATGGAGGGCAGGAAGGCCTGAAATATAGCCGAGGCGCCTATCACGTTGATTTCGAGGCACTTCAGCGCCTTCTCGAGGTCGGCTTCCTCGAACGGGCTGAAAAAGCCTATTCCCACGTTGGAAAGCACCGTGTCCACATGGTTGAACCGCTCGAGCACGCGGTTGCGGAAACGAAGGATGCCCTTGCGGTCAGTGATGTCCAGCGTTTCGAGAAAATGGTCTCCGCCGATTCCGGCGAGCTCCTTTTCGAGCGACGCGACACCTTTCTTGTCGACATCGAACCCGGCTATGCTGTCTCCCGACGCGGCGAGCATCTTCGCCACCTCGCGCCCCATTCCGTCGCCCAGTCCCGTAATCACCACTACCTGTTTCATTGCCCGCCCTCCTTTTTATCCACCGCTTTGTTTATACGGTATGCCGCGCATACCTCAGACGACAGCCCCGCCGGAGCGGGGAATACGATAACGATCTTGACGAGTTATTTCTGCGCGCGGTACCACTCCCCCATCTGCTTCATGGACTCCCTGAAATCGGGATAGAGCATCGTGTAGCCCGCGGCCTTCAGTTTCGAGTTGTCGACAACGTAATCATGGTACAGGTATTTCACCGCGTCGTATTCAAGATCGGGAATGCGCCCCTTCCGCGCGGCCTTCGCCCCGTCGATCTTCGCCGCTATCTTCACCAGCCACAACGGCAGGTGGAGCGTCGGAGCCTTCGTTCCAAATGTCCTCGCGGCGAGAACGAGCGCCTCCTCGAGCGAGGGATAGTAGTCCTCGGCGATATTGTACGCCTGTCCCACGGCCGAATCCAGGTGCGACAGGTGGTCCACCGCGCCCGCCACGTCCTCCGCGCGAATATTCGAGAGGAGCTGTTTCCCGCTTCCGGGGATCGCGCTTATATCGGTCGGGCGGGAAAAGGCCTTGCCCGCGCCGTCGTTGCAGCGCGGCCCGTAGACCGTGCACGGGCGGGTGATTATGGCCGGAAGCCCTTCCTTTATCCTCCCCCATATAACGTCCTCGCCGTCGCGCTTGCTCCGGCCGTATGAGTCGGCGGGATCGCGCGGCCCGTCCTCCCTGAACGGGGTCCCCTTGTAATACCCGTAGACGCTTGTGGAGCCCACGTGCACGTAGCGCCTGACTCCGTGCTCGAGCGCCAGAGCGGTGATGCGCTCGACTCCCAGCACATTTGTCGGATACAGCTTTTCGTACGGCGTGGAAAAATTGCAGATCGCGCCGAGATGAAAGATGCGGTCCACACCTCCCCTGAAGAGGGGCGGCAGGGTTTCGGGCTTCGTGAGATCGGCGGGAACATATTCCACCCCGAGGCGGTCGAAAAAGGACGTGTCCTTGCGGGGACGCGCCGTCGCGCGCACGCGGACCCCCTTCTTCGCCAGATACTCGACCAGATGACTGCCCATAAAACCGGCGGCGCCGGTTACCAGCGTTATTCCGTCAAATTGCATACAGGCCTCCTCCTGGATAGCGGGAGAGGGTTACACCTTCAACAGAAGGGTATTCCCCGATTCTTTTTCTATCTCTTCCCGCGCGCGACGCAGCCACGCGAGATACATTTCATTGAAGTTCACGCCGAGCTCCGCGAGCATTCGCACGTACACGCCCTGCCTGCGCCAGCGCGCCTGGTTCTTCTCGCGCCGCTCCAACTGGTCCTCATAGAGCTTGATCTGCTCATCAATGATGGAAAGCGCACGCTCCGGTTCGCCGAAACCGAAGAAGGCGAATCGCAGCAAGAAAGGATCGCGCAGAAGCATCGCGCGCTCGGGAGATTCCGTCAGCCACCGGGCAAACTCCTCCCGGCCCTTCCGGGTAATGGAGTAGCTTTTTTTATGGGGGCCGCCGTCTTCGGAGGGAACCAGTTCGCCCATGGAGATGAGGCCCTCGTCCTCCAGGTCGCGAAGGTTCGGATATATCTGACCGAAGTTGATCGACCACATGTGGCCGAAGTTCTTTTCGATGTGTTCCTTTATACGGTAGCCGTGCATGTCGGTGTAATGCAACAGCCCAAGGATGGCATATTTGATCGACATTGAAGACCTCTCCGGTACGACACGATGCAGTCACACGTCCCGCTTCTTTAAATTGAGGGCAAGCGGTGTACCGCGCATGCTGACTATATATAATCTATATATATAGTTTATGTATATAGATTATATATAGTGTCAAGAGGAAAATGTAGTAAGTCACAAAAAAATATTCAGTGCCTCCGGAGTATCATACAGGAAATCGCTGCGCCGGATGAACATGAAATAACGGGAAACTCCACCGTATAT
>JAGODF010000324.1 GCA_017998375.1 Spirochaetota bacterium | reverse complement strand
TTTCGGAACCGATGACCGCCGCGAGTCCGGGTACGTTCGCGCCGGCGTCGAGGTCGATAATCGCCAGGTCTGCGGCGCCCGCTTCGCGCAGGGCCGCAGCGGCCCCCTCACCGGGGGAAACGGTGATAACGCGGAATCCGTTTTGTTCCAGCAGGGTCGCGGTCTGTGTCCCCGTGTTCCCGCCTGACAGGAGGATGATGGTTCTTTCTCGCACGGGACGTGTACCGAACATTATTATGTGTAGCGCGAAGTTGCGTCGGTGTCAATTCCGGGTATGAGAAAAACGTTATTTTTAGTCATTTCCGCGGTGAAATGCCAGTAAAAGGGAGGTTTATGTCCCAATGTGGGTGCTGGGGCGCGCGCAGGGCGCCGGTTGCCGTGCGCGCCTATCGCGCGAGGCCGAGCACCATCTGCAGGAAGAGAACACCCATGGAAATCGTGAGTGTGATGAGTGTCACGGCCAGGCCTATCTTCATGAATTCCCTGAAGCCGATGTGGACCCCGGATTTTTTTGCCGACTCGATGACGATGAGGTTCGCCATGGCGCCTATGATGGTGGCGTTCCCCGCCAGCGTCGACGCGGAGGCAAGCGCAAGCCAGAGAAGCCCGCTGCCCGATCCCCGGAGGACGGGTATCATCAGTATGACGAAGGGAACGTTGCTCACCACCTGTGAGAGTACCAGGCTGGAGATATGCACCGCCCCGAGGCCCGTGGCGTTTCCCGCAACGGGGCCGAACTCCATGAGCGGCTCCAGTATCCCGGAAACTTCGACGCCGCGCACCACGATGAAGAGAGACGCGAAGAAAAGAAGGAGCACCCAGTCCACCTGGCGGATGATATCCGACGGCTTTATCTTCCCGAAGATGAGCACCAGGGCGCCCCCGGCCAGGGCCACCATGGGAATGGACACGCCGATCCGGTGGCTGAAAAAAAACAGTATGGTGACCAGGGCGAATATCGGCACGGAGTACTTCATGGAGGAGTAGTTGTAGTCGAAGGAGTTCCCGTGATATTCCATGACGATGCCTCGGCGGAATTCATCCGGGTAGAAAAATTTTACGGCGGCGACGGTGACGATCATGCCGAGGACGGAGACCGGGAGCAGGTGGAGCAGGAACTTCCCGTAGGGGATGCCGGAACTGATCCCTATCAGCATGTTCTGCGGGTTGCCGGTGATGGTCATCGCGCTGCCGATGTTGGACGACAGGATCTCCGCGATCAGGTAGGGCGCCGGATTCACGCGCGCCGAGCGGCAGATGGTGATGATCACCGGTGTGAAGAGGAGCACCACGGCGTCGTTCACCAGGAATGCGCTGGCGATCCCGGTCACGAAGGTGACGAACACCAGGAGCTGGAAAGGGTTTCTGGCGAACGATATGGTCTTTTGCGCCACCAGGGAGAAGAAGCCGTCGAGCTCCAGCACGGCGATCACTATCATCATTCCCAGGAGGAGCGCGATGGTGTTGAAGTCGATGGCCCGCACGGCCTCGGCGAAAGGGAGGACGCCGGCGAGTATCATCGCCACCGCGCCGAAGAACGCCGCCGAGGGCCGGTCCACGTTGATGCCCGGCAGGCGTGTGAAGATGATCCCCAGGTAGGTGACGATGAAGATGATGAGCGCGGCGGCTTCCATGCGTGGTGTGATACTCCCGGACGGGAGCGTGTCAACAAGAATACGGTTCCGTTTCCCTGAAGGCGCGGAAGCGTTTCCGCGCCTTCAGGGAAAATATTCGTTGACGGCCATTGTGTGATGATATATATTGATATATATCAATTGACATGGGGAAACGGGATGGGAGAGAGGGCGAAAATTTTTATCAACGGGCGTTCACAGGCGGTCAGGCTCCCGCGAGAATTCCGTTTCGAGGGAGATGAGGTGAAAATCAGCAGGGAAGGGAAGAGAGTGGTTCTCGAACCGGTGGAGAGAAAGCAATGGCCGAAAGGTTTCTGGAAAATCTTCAGAGAAGACAGGGGCTTCGAAACGCCAGCGCCGCTGCCGGGCAAATCCCTGGACCTGGATTGAGGCCATGAAGTACCTTCTGGATACCAATATTGTCAGTTACTGGATGCGTGGTGACGCTAATGTCATCCAAAGGCTTTCTGGGAAAAGCCCCGATGACCTCGCCGTCTCGGCGGTTACATACGCGGAAATCAACTACGGAATCGAAAAATCACCGAACAGGAAAACGGACAGGAGAAACAGAATAAAGAGCATCGCCGCGCAGATCGAAATGGTTCCTTTCGACAGGGACGCGGCCGGTCACTACGCGGCAATCAGGGTCTATCTCGAGAAGAAAGGAGTGCCGATAAGCGAGAGAGACCTGCAGATAGCTTCGATCGCCAGGTCGAGAAGGCTGTGCCTGGTGACCCACAACGTGAAAGAGTTCTCCCGCGTTCCCGACTTGATAATTGAAGACTGGTATCTCGGATAACGGAAGGGCGCACGCCGAAGGCGCGGAAGCGCTTCCGCGCCTTCGGCAGCGCAATATCATCCGACACGCAGAAGGTACGCGAGCCACTCCTCCAGCCTGGATTTTTTCTCCACCGGGAGCCCCTTGCGCGCGAAGAGCGCCTCTATCTCTTTCTCCCACCGAATGCTCAGGCCGCTCGCGATCATCAACCCGCCGGGCTTCACCAGGGCGATGAGGCGGTCGATGTTGTCGGAGATGATCCCGTAGAGGAGGTTCGCCGCGACGATGTCGAACCGTTTCCCCGGGCTGTATTCCTCTATCCCGCTCTGGCTGACCGACACGCGGCGGCACTTGTTCAGGGCGATGTTCTTCCGCGCCATTTCGACGGAGGTCTCGTCCAGGTCGATAGCCTCGATGCGGCCCGCGCCCAGGAGCTCGGCGAGGATTGAGAGTATTCCCGTGCCGGTGCCCACGTCCAGCATTTCGGACCCGGGCTCGCGCGATTTCAGGATGTCGTAGAGCATGGCAAGGCACATGGTGGTGGTGGGATGTCTGCCGTCGCCAAAGGCGTCGCGCGGGTCGATGTAGATGGTGTGCGCGTAGTGCCCCGAAACCGGCGCCGATGAGGTCACCGGATAGATATACACCTCGCTGTTCAGCTCGTAGCCCCGGCAGTCTTCGAGCCAGCGGTATTTCCAGATCGATTCCTCCAGTTCCTCCATGGCGGACGCCATGGTGATATAATCTCCCGCGTCGCCCGCTTCGGCGAAAATCGCCGACAGCACAACGCCGCCGTCGCTCCCGCGACGCGCTGACACGCTCCCTGCTCCGGAATCGAAGAGGCGATCCGTGAAGTCGTCCTCGTCCTCGCGGCGTATGTGAAAATCAAGGCGGTACATGGAATGGCTCTCCCCGGGAGCATGATATCCCAGCGGGGGTGCAGTTTCGCAAGAAAAAAACCGGCGTGGGCTGAATGCGGGTATATCATTACATATTGAAAATATTTTATTGACTTGCGATTAATATCTGGTATTTTGGAATAAGAAATGCCTGTTACGATGCCGGAGTCTCGTGAACCCGGGTTCTCCCGGTAAGTTTCGGGGATCCTCGGAAATAAAAAAATATGCCGTGAAGGGAGGAGTATATGAAATCAGGGGTAAGAAAATGTATTCTCGCTCTTTTTGCCTCGGCGCTGCTGTGTGTGGTGCTGTCGCCGTGCACATTGTTCGCGGCGGCCGAAGACAAGTTCAAACCGACACCACCGCCCAAAGTGCCCGCCGCGGACTTTGAAACGGAGGGCCGGAAGTACCTGGATTTTACCTTTCTCTACGCCGACATGGACGTGGTGACTCTCAAGGGACTGGGGGTTGGTTTGAACTATGTGAGCATGTACAAGAACCTCGGCTGGAACGTGAGCGGCGGCGCCTTTTATCTCACCGGCGACGACGAAGATGGCACCATGGATATCACCGGGGTGATGGTGCCGCTGACGGCAAACTTCGCATTCAGGCCTTACGAACGGCCCGACGGGAATTGCCTGATATTCTTCGGCGGCCTGCATTATTCATGGACCGGGGTGTATGTTGATATGAGTAATGGCATGGAAATCGATGTATCCCTCAGGACCTACGGCCCCATGTTCGGCGCCAAGGCGAAGTTCATGATGAGGCCGGGACTTGCCTTCGTGCCATACTATGTATTCAAGTACGAAAGCTATGATGGTGAAGTAAATGTTGACGGAACGGTCACCGATCTTGACATCGACTCCGCGGCGATACACCTCATCGGTTTCGATATCGAGATAGGCGCGATCAGCATCGGGACGATGCTCGACATGATCAGCAACTCTGACCGCGACATGATCATCATTTCCTTCACCTATAATCTGGATTACGACAAGGGCGCGGCAGCGCAGCCGGAGACCGCGCCAGCGAAGTCGCAGAAGGCGCCGCAGAGGGGGCGCGCTGCGAAATAGCGCGACTATATCAAGCATATATGAAAGGGGGTGTCAATTTGGCGCCTCCTTTTTTCGTGGTGCGCCCGGCAGGGCGCACGTTCTTGGGAGTGAAAGTCTCCTATGCACCCGGCAGGGGGAAGCATTAGCCGAACAGCAAGGGTGTCGGTCGCGAGGCCGAATCTGAAGGAAGCTGTACGCAAA
>JAGODF010000025.1 GCA_017998375.1 Spirochaetota bacterium | reverse complement strand
GTCCCGTATTGTGGTCGCGCTGTTCACCGACCGCAGCCAGCTCGCCCGGCGGGATTTCCACGCGAAGGTCTGGGCCTCAAATTTCAGGTGCGTCTCGAACTCGACGAGGAGCCTTTTCAGGGAGTTGATATTGTCGCCCGCGGAACGGATATCGGCCATCCAGGCGTCCCTGCGGCCGCGCCACTCGTCCGACTGCTTGTTGTAGAACACACTCGTTTCAAGCTCAATCAGGAGATCGCCGAACTGGCCGGCGCTCACCGGCACCGCGCTCGAAAGCGAAATAAGGAATATCGCGAAGACGGCCGTAACGATCTTTTTCATCATGTCCTCCCGTGATGGCGGGGCACCCCGCCGTATGCGATCCACGAATTATAAAATATTCCAATCGGCGCGGAAAGTCAAGGGATTTTCCCCGGTCTGTTCCTGACCGCCTACTTGCTGCCAGTCACGTCACCGGACCTGTCCGGAAGCTGTTTCTGCGCCTCACGCCGGGCCCTGGCCCGGGCCTCATCTTCCTTCTTCTTCTTTTCCTCGGCCTCTTTCCTGAGTTTTTCCTGGATCTCTAGTTCCGCCATCCTCTTCGCCTCCAGCGATTCCCGGAGCGCCCTGTCCCGTGCTTCCTTCAGCCTCATGTCGCGCTCGCGCAGAACCTCCGCGGCATCGGGCGCGAAGCTTTCTTTCCGCGCTTCCGGCAGCCGGTCGATGACCGTCTCCTTCACCGCGATAAACTCCGCGATGAGGGAATCGGTTTCCGGCGCGGCGAGTCCGCGCACCTGCACCGCCGAACGATCCGCAGCGACCTGGGCACTATTCCCCTTGGCGACAACCGCCGGAGAGCCCTTTTCCACACCGTCTTTAACCGCGCGCACCTCGGTTTTGCCCGTCAGCACGGCCACCTGCCCGTCGCGATCGGCCGTGGCCCTGAACGAGGTGCCCCTGACGGCGATCGTCGTGGTGGGTGTGAGAACCCGGAAACTGGCGCCCTTCCGGAGCCTCGTGATGATGACGAACACCGAGCCCTTGTCGAGCGTGAACCGGCCGTCGGCGTTCTTTTCCCCCAGGAGCGCGGAGAGCTTCGCATTGGTGTTCTCGTACACGCGGATCACGGTGTCCCCGCCAATCAAGAGGTCCAGTGACGAGGCCTTGCCCGTGACGATCCCGTCGTTCTCGGAGAGGAGATCGCCGCGCCGGGGGGACTTTTTCTCACCGCCGGAGACGACCGTCACGGAGCCCACGGCCGACGCGACCGTGACCGCCGGCGCCGGTTCCCTTTCGGGGGCGCAGTACTGCGTCGCTGCCATCGGGACCAGTAACGCTGTAATCAGAGACAGTAGTGGTCGTGTGCGCATCATTTCATCCGCCTTTGCTTGTTTCAGAACGGGGAGAAAAGCTCCCTGTTGATGTTAAAATCCGATTCCGCCGATCCCTCGGCGGCGCCGAAAGCGACCGAGACCGAAAGCAGGTAGCGGGCGATGCCCCTGTCCCTGCGCGCGCCCCTGGCGACGTCCCTGGCGAGCTGGTGGTAGTCGAGGTCGAGTCCCATCAGGTACCTGTGGCAGAACTGGTGCGAGAGCGGCACGGACGCCTTGTAGAGCCCCGTGGTCCTCGCGCCGAGCTCCAGCGCGAGCCCCGACTGGACCATCACCGCGTGGGTGTAGGAAATCCAGTTCGACCATCCCTGGGGATGGTTGCCGATGACGTACTCCGCCACGGCGGGATATGCCATTCCCGAAATGGTATCGTAGTCGCAGAGCATGAGGCAGGCGTGCGGCGACAGCGAGTGCGCCTTCCGGAGCGCGTCCTTCCGCAAACCGGAAAAGGTGTTCTTGTCGGGATCCTTGAGCGCTCCCTGCACCAGCAGGGAGCCCTCGGTTTTATGGGAATCGTGGTAGGAGAGCCTGATAAGCACCGCGAGGTCGCACGGCGCCGCGTCCCTGTCGTCGACGAGCTTGTAGGCCCACAGGCGTGTGCGCATGGAGCTGCCGGGGGATATGATGCGCTTGCCGTCCAGCGCGTTCCGCAGCCCCGTCACGAACCGCTCCGCGACGGTATCCATAGTCCAGGTGCCGGGATAGCCCTCCAGGATGTTGTCCGACACGATGAGCTCGATTTCCCTGGAAAGGCCCTTGAAGGAATTGCCCTCGTTCCTGATCTTCTTAATGATATCCATGTTCACCCGCCGAAGTAAGTAGTAACCGGATTGAACTTCATTCGGCGGATATTATCAAGCAGTTTTTTTCTCCAGCACCACCAGCGCGTCCACCACGACCGGCTCGGAGCCGTCTAGGATGACGGGATTCAGGTCCATCTCGCGTATCTCCGGATGCAGTGTGCCGATGGCGCCGATGGTGCGCAGCAGGTGCGCCAGCGCGTCCAGGTTCGCCTTTTTCATCCCCCGGAACTCGCCCAGTATCGCCTTCATGCGGATGTCGGAGACCATATGCGCCGCGTCGCCCGCGGTAAGGGGCGCCAGGCGGAAGGCGGTATCGTCCAGCGCCTCGGCGAAGATGCCGCCCAGGCCGTACACCACCATGCCGCCGAAAACCGGGTGGCGCAGGAACCCGGACATGAGCTCCCGGTCGCCGTTGATCATTGCGCTCACCAGGACCGGCACCTTCTTCCCCGCCGAGAGCTGTATCTTCCTGAATGACGCGACGCACTCCTCCAGCGACTTCTGCCGCAGGTAGATGAGGCCCTTCCCCGTCTTGTGCGT
Source organism: Spirochaetota bacterium (assembly GCA_017998375.1). Classification (GTDB taxonomy): domain Bacteria; phylum Spirochaetota; class UBA4802; order UBA4802; family JAGODF01; genus JAGODF01. The sequence goes on along the minus strand of JAGODF010000025.1, from coordinate 19,559 downwards.
AAACTCGCTGCTGCAGGCCTTGAGCGCCACCGGGAGGCCCAACGACGATACAGCCTCCTCCAGCTCTGATTCCTTCCGGATGAGCTTTTCCGCGCAGACGGGGACGCCATAGCACTTGAGGAGGTTTTTCGACTCGTGCTCGTCCAGGACGCCGCGTCCCTCGCCGGCTGCCTTCGCGATGATGGCCCGCGCCTCTTCCGATTTCGCCGGGAGTTCGGCGTGCCGCTCACCGGCGATATTCCTCTCCCGGATTTCACGGTACCGCAGGAGGGAGGACATCGCCCTCGCCGCCTTTTCGGGGGAATCGTAGACCGGGATGCTGCTGTCGTGGTAGGCCACGGTGAAATCGTCATCCCTGTCGAAAAACGAGGAGATGGTCAGTGGCACGCCGTACTTGAAGGGCAGCTCCATCGACTGCGAGAAATCGACCTTCAGCATGTCGATCACCGCCTCGACGGGCGTGCCCGCCAGCATGTCGCGCAGGTGGGGATAGGCGACCTTGATGAATCCAGATTTCATAACGCCGTGGAGGACCACGCAATCCACCTCGCCGCTGGCCATCACGACGTCCGGGATCTGGCGGCTGAGTACATCGATGTCCATGCTGAAGGTGATGTCGACGGGATTGCGGCAGGGCGCGTGGGGCGGCACCAGCGGCTCGAGCTTCTTCTGGAGCGACGCGGAGAATTCGGGGACCTCGAAGCCGAGCTGCTCGCAGGTGTGCGCCATGGAGGAGCCGGGCCCGCCGGAGTTGGTAAGTACCCCCACACGTTTCCCGCGGAGGCGCGGCTGCGTCGCAAGGGCCCACCCATGACCGAATAAATCTTCCACCGAATTCACGCGGATGATGCCAGCCTGGCGGAAGAGCCCCTCGTAGAGGTGGTCTGGCGCCGCGAGCGCCCCCGTGTGGCTCTGCCCCGCCCGCGCGCCGGCGGAGGAGCCGCCGACGTACTGCGCGATGACCGGCTTCCGCGGAGTGATGCGCCGCGCCACGTCCAGGAATCGCTGGACATCGGCGATGCCTTCCATGTAGAGGGAGATGGCGCGGGTGGACTCGTCCTCACCCATATACTCGAGGGCGTCAGTGAGATCGATGCTGGCGCTGTTGCCGACGCTGATCGCCTTGCTGAAACGGATGCCGCGTTTGCCCAGATACGGCAGTGTCTGCGAAACGTAGGTCCCGCTCTGGGATACCATCCCCAGCATGCCCTTCCCCTTCTCCAGGGGCATCACCGTGGTGTTCAGGGAGATGTCGGAGTTGATGATGCCCATGCAGTTGGGCCCCAGGAAGCGGATCCCGTACTTCTCCGAGATCTCTTTCACTTTTTTCTCGTTCGCGCGACCCTCGTCGCCCGTCTCGCGGAAACCGGCGGTGATTACTATCACCCTCCTGGTGCCTTTCCTGCCGAGCTCCTCCATGAGGTTCGGGATTTCCCCCGAGGGCACAACGAGCATCGCGAGGTCCGGCGCTTCCGGAAGTTCCGCAACGGACGCGTACGACTTCTGCCGCAGCACCTCCTTCTCCTTGGGATGGACGGGATAGAGCCTGCCCGCGTAACCATCTTTAAGAATGCTCAGCGCGTGCATGGTCCCCATTTTCATGGGATTGTTGTTCGCGCCCACGATGGCGATGGACGCGGGATTCATCAGGAGCTCTAAGGGGTTGCTGGCCATGGGTACCTCGGAGGCGTGCCGTATCTGTGCGCGACATGATCATTACCGGTTTCCGAATCGTGAATGTCAACAGGGAAACGCCGAATGTTCAGTAAAATTAATGGAACGAAGGCAGGTAAGAAGGGGCGTCAGGCGGTCTGGAGGAACTTGTTCTCGAATTTTTCCCGGGTGGTGATGGTGAAAAAGCGCTGGAGCCTGGCTATTTCGAAGAGCTTCTGGACCGACTGGTTGAGATCGTAGAAGATGAGGCGGATGCTGCGGTTCATCGCCTCGTTCAGGAACTTCACCAGTGTGCTGATGGCGGAGGAATCGATGTGATCGATTCCCGAACAGTCCAGGGCTATGACGCGGGGCGATTTCGACACCTGCTCGCGCCAGATCTTCTCGATCTCGTTGAGCCTGTCGACGAAGAAATCACCCTTCAGGTGAAGGATGATGATGCGTCCCCTGTCTTCGGTCATTATCTGGAGCATAAGAACATGCGGTTCAAAATTTGGACGATAGTACACGCATACGGTACACATGTCAACAGAAAATTCAAAACGGCAGGAAACCGGGAAAAGTCCCTATGTGCCGGGAGACATTCTTCCGGCCGTATAATAAAAAAGCAGCCATGTGAATGACTGCTTGTAAAATATTAAAACTGGCAGAGAAAAGTGTCCGTGTTTCTATCTATATCAGTTCCGGGTTGTATGCCCGTTCATCTTTTTCCTTTAATCTAGGCGGTGGTATCGATCCTGGTGCCCTTGTTCTCTTCTTTGGGCCTTTCCCTCAACTGCTGCCCCTCGATCCTGCTCGATTCCTCGGTGTATACTTTGGAGTTTTCAAAGACTCCCTGGGGAACCGCGTCCGCCCCGCTGATGCTCTGGATTGCCATAAAACACCTCCCTTTTATTTTATGGGTACCTCGGTATGCCTGTGAATATCAAAGAACATTGCCCATACCGCCTAACCCGCCCACTCAACCATTGGGATGCAGCCCGACGGTAACGAAAAGATACGAAACCCCGGCACCTCTATCAAGCAAAAAATCCGACAAGAAATAAAAAATTGACCAGCAATGCGACATAACAAGCACGTATATGGACATACCCGGGTAAAATGAGGTATAAAATTATGATGGACGATACCGCCCCGGGAAGATATCACGATCATCCATGCCGGCCACCACTGAAACGATACTGGAAATACGCAGACTGGAGAAGTTCTTCCCCGGGGTCAAGGCCGTCGACGGTGTGAGCTTTTCCATTGAGAAGGGCATCTGCTTCGGACTCCTGGGCCCCAACGGTGCGGGGAAAACGACCACCATCGAGGTGATCGAGGGCATCCAGAAACCCGGCACCGGGGAGATCCTCTACAGGGGAAAGTCCCTGGGCAGGAATTTCAAGGAGGAGTCGGGGATACAGTTCCAGAACACGGAGCTTCCCCAGTACCTCACCGTCCGCGAGGTGCTGGACCTCTTCCGGAGCTTCTACAGGAATGCCGCGTCGCTGGAGAGCCTCGTGGAGCTCTGCCATCTGGCCGAGATACTGGACCGGGACAACGGCAAACTTTCCGGAGGCCAGAAGCAGCGTCTCCTCCTCGCCATGGCCCTGGCGAACGACCCGGAATTTCTCTTCCTGGACGAACCCACCACCGGGCTGGACCCCCAGGCCCGGCGCCATGTCTGGGAAATCATCCGCTCCGTCAAGGCGCGCGGCAAAACCATCGTCCTCACCACGCACTACATGGACGAGGCGGAGCTCCTTTGCGACATCATCGCCATCATGGACCACGGAAAAATCATCGCCATGGGGACGCCGGAGAGCCTGTTGAAACAACACCGTTTCGGGAACACCATCACCCTCCAGGGGGATATCGACGACACGCGCATGGAAGGATTCCCTTACCGGTGGTTCAGGACCGACGGGAGCCTCGAGATACACACCGACTCCCTGAACGAATGCATCGGCGAGCTCATGAGGCGCGGCATCGATCTTGGTTCCCTGTCGGTGCGGTCCCCCAACCTGGAGGACCTCTTCATACATCTCACGGGGCACAATCTCCGTTCGTAGGAAACATCGCATGCTGAAACGGATATGGCATCTCTTCGTGGCGCGCAACCGGGAGTTCGTGCGTGACCGCTCCGCCCTGGCGTGGAGCATCCTCTTTCCATTCCTCATCATCCTGGGCTTCAGCCTGATGTTCGGCCGCCAGGACCAGGCGCAGTTCAAGGTGGGCGTGCTGAACGAAGGACCGGCGACAGAAACGGGCACCGCTCCCGGCGGCCGGGCCTACCGGAAGTTCCGCGAAACCAGGTACGTGGAGTTCATCGCCATGGAATCGGAAATAAGCGCCATGCAGAAACTCCACCAGCACCGGGTGGACATGGTCGTAGACGCGAAGAGCGGAAGCTACTGGATCAGCGACACTTCTCCGAAGGGATACATCGCCGAGAAGCTCTTGGTGGCCGGCGCGTCGGCGCCGGGGCCGGAAATAGCCAGGCGCTCCGTCACCGGAAGCGAGGTGCCCTACGTAGAGTGGCTCTTCCCCGGCGTCCTGGGCATGAACATGATGTTCAACGCGCTTTTCGGCGTCGGTTACGTGGTGGTGCGGTACAGGAAAAACGGCGTTCTCAAGCGCATGAGCGTCACGCCGGTGCGGCCCTTCGAGTTCCTCACGGCCCAGGTCATTTCACGGATGTTCGTCCTCACCGCCACCACGGCACTGGTCTATGCCGGCTGCGCGCTGCTCTTCGGATTTTCCTGCAGGGGGTCGTATCTCACCCTGACCCTGACCTTCGCCCTGGGCGGCTTCAGCATGGTGTCCCTGGGGCTCCTGGTGGCCGCCAGGAGCGCGAGCGAGGAGTTCGCCGGGGGCATCCTGAACGTCATCACCTGGCCCATGATGTTCCTCTCGGAAGTGTGGTTCTCCCTCGAGGGGGCGCACCCACTGGTGCAGAAGGCCTCGCTCCTCTTCCCGCTCTCCCACATGATCGAAAGCGCGAGGGAGATAATGAACGAGGGCGCGGGAATCGCGGCCGTGTCGGGCCACCTCGCGGTTCTTGCCTTCATGTCGGTGCTGTTTTTGGGTCTGGGCTCCCTCCTGTTCCGCTGGAACAGGACCTGAGCGAAGCATGTGGCGGGGTGGGTCAGGAAAGTGACGCGCGCCCGCCCCGATTCGAACGGGGGGCCTGCGGATTCGAAGGGCTCACTGGTAAATAGCCGTTAGCCGAAACACATAGTAATATGTAGTCACATATCGTATAGTTGTCAAGCAATATTAGTATTTTTTCGCTTTTTTTCGCGGTGTATAGCCTTCAATTTGGTCACATTCATGTCACATTTTCACGTTAGACGAAACACGATAACCGCTTGACGTTTCACGCGCTCCGGTCCACCATCGGGGGCATGAGAAGACAATTCGAACGCCGCCAGCTGAAGGCAGTTTTGAAAATGGCCGTCGTCGACCGCGAAAACATGACAATCAGGTTCGTGGACCGGGTGAGCTTCCTTCGCGCCCTGGAAGGTTTGCGGAAAATCAAGGTCCAGGTGTTTGTAGAAGTGGATGAGCATGAGCCCGAGGTGGCCGCCAGGTGATCGGGGATCTCTTCCGCTGGAACGGTGAGAGCCATTTCTTTCACCTCCTTTAATTTGATTTCCTGCTTGGCTCGGTGTAATGTGGTTTTACCTCCTTCGATATCTTTGATTTTTTCGGGAGCTTCGCGCATGACGCGCTTGGCGGTGAAGACGCTATCCCTGGAGACGTTGAGCATGTTGGCAGCTTTCTGGGCGGAAACAACCTCGTCGGAATTCTTACGAGGTTTCAGGTCTGTTCTTGTTCCTGATTTCATATTCGCCAGCCTCGCCGCTACCACCGCGCGCTGGCTTTCATTCAAATGCCTACGATGCAGGTTTTCGCTGATGATGAAGCCCGAAAAAAATCCCCGGGTAGGTTCCCGGGATAAATAGGAAGGATTGCTATTCCTGCCGTCGCCGTTGCGCCTGGATGAACACGGACCATTCCCAGGCCATGAGCCGCCTCTCGAAGGCCAGGAGCCCGCGCCGGACCACGCGCAGGAGGGCCACGAGGGCCAGGAGGAGGCGGTCTGCACGAAGCGCTCACGGTGTAAGGCGGTTCCGTATTTGTAGAGGATGAGCCATGCCCCGGCGATGACCCGGGCGACGATACGCCATACCGCCTTGGGAATAATCGGGATGGTCTGCGAGAGCGCGGCCGCGATGTCGCCGATAATGAGGGCGGTGATTTCGGAGAGTGTCGGGGCTTGGTAGCATATCGGATTACCTCGAAGGAAAAGGATGTCCCCCGGCCCGGCGCGCCATCCAGAGAGCCGAGGGATTAGGGAGGTGTCGTCAAGATTTATTGTCAGGCTTGAGGCCGAACCGCTGCTCAAGGGCGGCATCGAGTTCGCGCTCGTAGCCGAGAGCTTCGCCGTGATTTTTCATTATGGCCGAAAAAATCCGGCTGATTTGAAGATTGTCACAGTTTGCTGCCGTGACCGCCGAATATAGTTCCTGACCTGAAATTTCAAAACGGATTTTATCAAGTTCTGCTGACATGGGGTTTCTCCTTTTACATCTTTAAATTTCTTACTGCTTCCGGCGAGCGGCTTTCCCATCGGTGGAAAACTTTAAGAACCTTTTCGATGGAACCGGATTCGAGCGCCCGGCCCATGTCATCATAAAATTCCGACATTTCCCGGTCGCGGGTTTGCCGCTGCTGATAATACGGCGGGAGCGGACGGGAGGATGTCCTGGCGGCCCGGATGGCCAGGTGTAAGCGACCGAACGCCACGGAGAGCCGGGCGGCCTGTGCGCGGGGGATCATCTCGCTGCTCCCGCATGGACGGGATGACGTGTATTGACGAGCGCTCGCTGGACCATCTCCGAACGAACCGGCAAGGGCCCCCCGGATTCGATTTTCTGTAGCTCCAATTTCAAAGCTGAAATGGCGAAGGATTGCGAGGACGCAATGGCGGCTTTTTCTGTAGCGACCATCTGCGCCCGTTTGGCATTATCGGCGAGGCGGTCGGCGGCCCTTCGTGCTTCCCCGGCCTTGATTGCGGCGGCCATGTGCTTCTTTTCCTCAGCGCTGATGTGGTCCCGGATGTCATGGAGAATGAGAGGCGCGACGGCGGCTTCCATCGGCTGAACCATGAGCCGGAGTTTTTCAAGTTCGACTTTTCCAGCAGCCACTTTCCCGGCCTCTCGTTCGAGGTCGTCGATGGATGTGTCCGCCGGAAGGCCGAGGGCTTCGAGGTCGTTGATTTTTTTGTTCAACGCTTCGAGTGCGTCGATTGCCTTTCTGGTTTTTTTGGACCATGTAACACCACGAAAACGCGAGAGTAAAACCTGTGCCTTATTCATATCGTTACCCCCTTATGAATAATATCTTGTAGAGCTTCGCCGATGGTCTTTTGATTCTTGACCGCGAAAATTTTCAACCGCGTCAAGGTGTCCGATGGGATCTTGACGTTCAAATGCTTTGTTTGCGCTTCCCGCGAAGGGGCGGCGGGCGCTGCCTGCTGTTTCGTCGTCTTCATGTTTTTTTGCCTCCTACATTATGTCACGTCTATCATGTAAGCTGTATAGTAGTCAATTAAAATTCTAAAATTCTTAAATAATGTAATTTATTTAAAAATTATTTATCCCGAACATTGAACAGAGTTCGCGGAAAATATATGTCCAGTGCGGCGGCCGCGTGAGGCTGTTCTCGAAACACAAAACAAAACCTGTTGCTTGTTGTAGCGTCATTCCCGAAGTAGCCCAGGGAAGGCCCGTCATATTTTCAAAGGCGAGCTTTTCCGGGTCGCCGTCGTGAGCGAAAAGTTCCGCCCTCTTGATCGACTTCCAAAGGAAAATCCACACCGCCGGCGGGATGGACCGGCCCCCGGAAGGAAGAGCGGCCCGGAGAATTTCTGGAATGGTCCGGTCGCGCAATTCCTGGGGTATCACGTCGAGAGCGCAGCGGCCAGCGTGTCCAGCGTGTTCGTCGATGTCCTGGAGGTCGTCCACGCTGATTTGACCGGGAGCCCGTCCGTGTGCGCGGAGGAAGGCGGCGGCACGGGCGTCGTCGAGGTTTATCAATCCATTGTGATCGTCGCTGAGCTGGCCGCGTGATTTGGCCATGCTGAGAGCCTGCGGGGTGAGGCCGCACATTTTGGCGAGCTTCTTCTTTTTGATTTTCAAAATAACCTCCTTGTGAAATGTGAATAAAGTTCACAGCAAAAAAACCTGCGAATGAGTGCGCGGCCCGGGCCTTGCACAATAGATTGCTCATGGGGGTGGGGGTAGCACAGTACCTTTTTATTCTTGTGACCGCCCCTTCCCCCGGCGTCCCGTAGCTCACCGCCACGAGTGCGCCAGGATGTCGGCGACGAGGAAGACAAAAAGTAAAAAGGTGATCGGTTCCATGTTGCTGCCCTCCTGCAAGTGTATTACCCGTTGCACATAATCTTCGTTGCTCGGTCCTTGTAATCCATTTTGACTATCACATTCGGCCCGAGCCCGATTCTCTCAACTTCGCATCCCTCAAGGATGGCGGCGGCGATGAATGAGCCGTTCGCATAATATCCACCATAGACACGTTCTACTGCATGTTTAAAATGGTAGGATGATCTCCCCCGGCGGTGCGGCTTGAGGTGTACCCGGATAAATTCGCGGCATTTTTTTACCTGCGGGGGGGATACTTTAGGGATGGGTTCCCCGGGGTCGCTCCTGATGTAATAGTCTTTAACACCGTACAAACATACTTCTTTTACCGTCATCATGGTCTGCTCCTGTGATTGTAGTAGGATAGTAACTTGTAGTAGGTAGTTTCCTATAGCTTATATTTTTTATACTCTCCATAAAGTACTTACTACAAGTTACTATCTTACTATTATGGATACCTCATATCCCTGTAGGTGGTCGTTCGCTCTGCATTTCCTCGGGAATTGATATTTATTGAGGACTTGGCCGAGCTTTTTACTGCTGAATTTTATTCCTGGAAAGGCCGTTGACATGCGAGTGATAAGGTCGGTGTTTGTGAATATTTCAGACACCGATGAAGCGGGTAAATCTTTTGCTTCCGGGTGGTAAACGATTTTGAAAAGCGCCTCCTCCTCGGGGCATGGTGCATAAAAGCGCTGATTGCGTTTTTCGAGTAGACTGATATCCTCACCCTCGAACCAATATTTCACGCCGGAATCAAGAAGATGAAGCGCCTGTGAATACACGTTGCGCATAAGTTCAGGAGTTACCGCCAGGTAATCGACCTTTTCCACGATCACACAGAGCCAGCGCCTGGAGCCCGTGAGGTCAGCGAGGATGTGTTCATCGTTTGCTGATGCACAAAAGGAAGCACGGCGGGGAAGCTTTTCGGTTCTGCGTCCATAAGGTCGCCGGACATTAATATGCTTCAACGTCATATTTGATTTGATGCCCCCGAGTTCGTGCTTGGTCGTCGTTTCCAGTTCATCAAGTACGATGAGGACTTTCTCGGCATATTGTAGCTTGCTGTCTTTATCGGCCGGATTGATTGCCCCCACGAAAACGAGGTCTTCATATATGCCGAGTCGCCGCTGCCATGTCGTCTTCCCGAGCCCCTGGGGACCGATGAACGTCAAGCAGGTGTGATTTTCATATCGCTGTAGCATGGTTGCGACGGAAGCGACAAGCCAGCGCGTGAGATAGAGCCTGAAAACGTCGGTGGCGTCGATATCGGGTCTATCTTCTTCTTTTCCATCCCAGTTTTCAACTTTGCCGAATTGCCCTGATTTCACCTGTACGGTGTCTGCGAGACGTTTTATATGGTCTTCACCATCCCAGGGGGGTAAGGTCGAAAAGTATTCGGCGATGGGGCAATACTCCGGTGTGAAGTCGGATTCAATCACCATACGGAGAATGTCTTCGGTAAGATTTGTTAGGTATGTGGAATTGATTCTTGATCGAATAGAGTTAAAAACGCGGTCGGTAAATTCGATATACCTGTCATCGTCTTTTTTGGTAAATTCGTATTTGCCTGTGATGATATTATAACGAAATTTCAACGACTGGGTAAGTATCGCTTTTACCGTATCAATCTTGTTCAGTCCGCCTGTGCTGATGTTCGCCGGAAGGAGGTCAGTCTCATCCGGGATCTCATGCTTGACGGCCGGCTCCTGCTTCGCCGGTTTCGGCGTCGTCGGGGCTGAGTGGTCCCTGCGTTTCTTGGCCTTCGCCGATCCGCCCTTGAGGTCCTGGATATATTGGTCAACGGTCTTTTTAATGCCGTCACAATATCCAACACGATTGAACACGTTTCCGTTGTGCCGCCACATTAAAATCGGAGCGCTTCCGATAACTTCACCGCCATGCAGTCGGGCGAGTTCGTGGGGATCGTAATCGATTTTCATACCATGCCCCCCAGGAGCCCCATCGTGTCGGCGATGAGGATCGTCTCTCTCGCTGTCCCGATGTGGTGTATGGACTTAGAAGCCTGTTCAGCGGAAACGCCTTTCCCCGGGAATAGCCGTTCGATAATCTGAGGGTGCCGCCGGACGAGTTTCCGAGCGTAAAGGATGGTTTGCGTTTCCAGGTCCACCTGGAGAAGCCCCGAGCGCCTGGGTTGGAAAACGGCTTGACGTTTATACCGATTTTTCGTTATCTTCATTTCAGTCTCCGATGTGTGGGCGGCGTCGATCCTGGTGAGGGCGGCGCCGTTTTCGTTTTATTTCGCCCGTGCAATGAACTTCAGGGCAGCACTGCACCGAGGTCAAAAAGGTGAGGGCGGCGCCGTTTTCGTTTTATTTCGCCCGTGCAATAGGCCGGACTGCACTTTCTTCAAAAAAGAAACGGTCGAGCGCGTCGGCGTCAAATCTGATGATTTTCGGGCCGATTCGGAGAAAGGGGATACGGCGGGCGCTTACCATTTTATAGAAAGTATGTTTTGAAAACCCATACCTGGCTGCCGCCTCGTTGATACTCAGGGTTCGCCGTGCTTGGGGTTCTATCGAAGATATCGACATTTTAAAAACCTCCGTAAGTGTATATCACGAAGGTAAGCGCCGGATGGCATTTTGTCAAAGTCGGTAGGGTATGGCCGGGGTATGGTTAGGGTATGGTTTTACGGTTCCACGCTTAATATTTTTTTTATTTCATGGATTTTTTTTCCGGTTTCCTTCCCTTCAAAAAGTATTTCGGGTTCGCATTTTCCATTATCGAATAAATGATAATCCGCGTTACGATTATTTAGTGTGCCAGTGTCGAAGCCCTCACAGCTCCCCTTTTCCATCCTGTCAAAACAATCCCGGATTCGTGCGGCCCATTGTTTTACCTGTTTAATCTTACCGGCCGCCTGCCATACATAGAACAGGGCCAGGGCGTCCAGGTAGGTATTATCGCCGATGAAGACGGCCTTCTCGGTTCCTTTTATAACACTATCGATATTTGTGTATTCGATAATATTCCCCTTCAATGCTTCCAGGTCCCGGCGCAGCTCCTCGGGCTCCCTATGCCAATTTTTCAGCCTGGCGACAAGCGGCGCTGGTTTTTTGTCGCGCTCCCGGGATAGCTTGTCGGTAATCCCAGTCCCGGCCTGATAGTCCCGTTCTTTTATCGCTTCATCAAGAATGATAACGGGCGACGCAGCATTTACCCATCCGCCGGGGAATATGGCCTCTCTGTTGTCTCGGTAGTAATTTACGATTCCCGCTTTTTCAATCTCACGCCGGACCTGCTCTTCTTTTGCGGGATCGGTCGGAAAACCTGCGGCATGGAAAACAAGAAAATTGATGACTTTGGGTATGATCTGGTGTGTTTCGAGGAAATGGTCTATTCTGCTTATTTTCTCGGCGGGGCTCACTTCTCCCCGTAAATCGGCCTTCAGGTCGTCGATTATTGATCGGTAATATTCTGTACTCATTGTCGCGCCTCCTGTAGCGTCGTTTCCTGATAAACGATCCCCAGGGGAGGGGCGGTTCAGGAAGACCGCCGTTCGGCCCGTCGGCCTATCCCCCGGGAGGTGTACGCTGGTTAATGTCTCGGCCCCTCCCCGGCCCCGGATGTGCCGAGGTCGAAAACCCGCTCCACGGCCTGCACCATGTCGCCGTAGTCCGAAGGGTCGAAAATGTGCATATAGTTTTCGGTCATCTCCATTGTAGAGTGACCGACGATCTTCCTGAGCTTCTCGGCGGGGATTTTCGCGCCGATCATCAGCGAATTATAACTATGCCGCAGGCTGTGGAACGTCAGGGCCCGGCGCTCCCGCTCTTTCTCGGGTATTCCTATAGATACCAGAGCACGATAGAAACACTTGGTCAGTGCCCGCCCTTCCATTGGCTTATCGGCTCTCATCGGCGAGTAGAACAAAAGGGCCCCTCCCGTCGTCCCCCAGGGGTTCGCGGCCAGAAGTCGGGCTATCTCATCCATAACAGTACGGGGGGCCACTGCATACCGTCCGGCATCGCTTGTCTTGGTCCCGGCCTTCCCTTTCCGTTCCCTCTCACACCATACTTTCGTGATGCCGATAACATTCCGGGTAAAGTCGATGTCCGCGGCCGCCAGGGCCATAAGTTCCCCGCGTCTCATTCCGGTTGTAGCCGCCAAGAGACAACACACCCGGGCCCGTTCGTCGGTCCACTTTGCCCGGGGGCTGAATAGTTCCCGGATTTCAAGCGGCGTAAAGGCTCCCCGGCGCTTGGCTCCTCGCAGGCTCACCCGCTCGGCCTTCGGTATGCCCTTGATGATGCCGTCATCGTAGGCGGTTTCCATGAGGATTTTCACCGCGCCCATGATCTTGTTGATAGTGCTCGCGCCCATCCCCTCCCGGAAAAGGCCGTTTCGCAGGTCTTCCAGATGGCGCTTTTCGATATCCCGGAGGTCGCGGTCTCCCAGGGCGGGAAGGATATACCGGGCCATGAACGCTTGATAGGTCTTACATTGCGGGGGTGATAGCCGCCGGCCGGTCGCCCGTTTCCCTTCGGCCCATCGGGCTGACCAGTCGAAAAACCCCCGGCTGTAGGTTCGCAGGGTGATCTTCTTTTTCGTCTCGAATACCCCGGCGGCCTGTAGGCGCTCCACGGCCCACGCCTCGGCGGCCCCCTTCGTTGTCTCCCCGGTGCTCTCTGCGGTGGTCCATCCGCCCCCGGGCTTCCTGAACCGGCAGTAGTAGACGGGCTTCCCGGCCTTCCTGGCCCTGCGGAATAAGTTGTACGGCTTTCCCTGTCTCATGCTGTGCCCCCATCATCGTCGAGGTCGTCCTCGTCTCTGATCGGGATATTATGACAGTCCCGTCCGTAGTTCGTCAACGAACATACGGCGCAGGATTCCACGTCCGGGCGGGTGCAGTAGGTGGGTTTCGTGTTCATGGTAGCCTCCCCGATTTGGTCACATTTGTGTCACATTTCGGCGTTATCGGCTATCGTGTACAGTTAATTTTGTAGTGGCCTTTTCGTAAGTCCTGAACCATTCAGGCTTTACATTGCGCCCGCCCCGATTCGAACGGGGGGCCTGCGGATTCGAAGTCCGACGCTCTATCCAGCTGAGCTACGGGCGCGTGGTGCGGAAACGCATTTCAGCATCGGGCCGGCGGGCGCGCTGTCAAGAAGTTTTGTTACCCATGGCCCTGTTCAGCACCAGGGAAAACTCCTCGAGGCCGTACGGCTTGACGATGATATCGTTGAAGCCGAAATCGCGGTAGTTCGCCATTACCGGGTCGTTCGAGTAGCCGCTGGATACTATCACCCTCACCATTCCGTCGATTTCCCGGAGCTTCCCTATTGCCTCGCGTCCTCCCATGCCGCCGGGCACGGTAAGGTCCATGATGATGACGTCGTACGGCATCCGGGCCTCCAGCGCGGCGCGGTGCATATCCAGCACCTGTGAGCCGTTCACCGCCGTGTCGGCGCGGTATCCCATGTTCTGGGCCATCTTGCACGCCGTCTTGAGCACCAGCTCCTCGTCGTCCATGACCAGGACGCGGCCGCGCCCCCCTATCACCGAGCCCCTCGCCTTTTCCTTATCGGGGAAGCCCCCGGGAAGGGCAGGAAGCGTTATCGTGAATACCGAGCCTATGCCCTGGTCGGATTCCACGTGTATGGTGCCGCCGTGTTTCTTCACGATGGAGTGGGCGATGGAGAGGCCCAGGCCGGTGCCGTCGGGCCGCGTGGTGAAGAAGGGGTCGAAGATCCTGGAAAGTATCTCCTCCGGTATCCCCTTTCCCTGGTCCTGGATCTCGATGCGGATGTCGTTTCCCGAATCGGACCGGACGTTCTCCGCGGAGACGAGAATGGTACCGCCGTCGGGCATGGCCTGCATGGCGTTGAGCGCGATATTGTCCACCACCTGGCTTATCTGTCCCGGGTCCACCTCCGCGTTCCAGAGCCCTTCCTGAATGTCGAAATCTATCCTGATCTTCGAGCCGCTCAGGATAAAGCTCGAGGTGTCGCGCAGCAGTTTCGCGATGTCGGTGATTTTCTTCAACGGGTCGCCGCCGCGGGAAAAGGTGAGGAGCTGGCGGGTGAGATCCCTGGCGCGGAAGGTGATCTTCTCGGTGTCATGGAGGAGGTCGGTGATGGCTTTATCCCGCGAGGTCATCTGTTTCACGAGGGAGAGGTTCCCCACGATGACCGTGAGTATGTTGTTGAAGTCGTGCGCGAGCCCCCCGGCGAAAGTGCCCAGGGCCTTGAGCTTGCTCGACTGCAGCATCTCTTTCTCCGTGCGAATCCTGTCGGTGACGTCGCGGAAGACGATGACTGTGCCCAAGAGTGCGCTTTCCCTGTCGCGGATGGGCGCCATGCTGAAGGCGATCGATTTCTTCGACCCGTCGCGTGACACGAGCGTGACGTCGAACTCCACGTCGAGCTTTTCGCCGTCGGTCTTCACCCTGTCCAGGAGGTCCGGACACGACATCCCCTCACTGCCGGAGCGCACGTTGAAAATATCGCCGCAGGGCCTGCCGACACCATCGTACATGCTCCATCCCGTTATGATTTCCGCGGACCTGTTCATGAGGATCACGTTTCCCGCGAGGTCGGTGGTGATAACCGCGTCGGCTATGGAACGCAGGGTGATGGACACGAGTTCGCGTTCCTGGTCAAGGCTCGCGTAGGTCGCCATAAGCTCCTCATGGGAGTCCGTGACGATCTTCTTCATGGTGTTGATGCGGTCGGCCAGTCCGTAGGTCAGAAAGAGCGCCGTGAAGGCGGAGCCTATCTGCTGGCTCCAGATGGTGATGAAGTTGACCGGGAGCGCGGCGAGATCCTTGAGCATGTTGAGCGCAGAACCCGCTATGAAGAACGACCACGCCAGGAGGTAGAAAAACGCCTCGCGCTGTTTCGCGAGGAGGGCCATGATGCCCGTGGCGAGCAGTATGATGATCCCCGCCAGGCCCAGCGTTAGGATGTAGATCATCGCAAACCGCAGTCCGATGAATGCCTGGACGGGAAGCGCCAGGACAAAGGCGGCTATGAGCAGCAGCAGTAGACGGTCCGTTAATCTTGACAGCCTTTCCGTCCTCAGGAAAGTCCGGGTGAACATCACGAAGCATATCAGCGTGATAATCACGAGCAGCGGATAGCAGTTGCTGTTCCACCAGACGCTACGGGGCCAGAGGTACTGAAAAGCAAATCCGTTGTATCCAAGGCGGAAGAGCACGTAAACCGACATGAACACGGAATAGTAGAGGTAGCTGCGGTCCCGCAATGAGACCAGCAGGAAGAGGTTGAAGAGGAGAAAGCCGATCATCAGCCCGTAATAGCCCCAGAGCATGATCTGTTCCGTGCCGTCCCTCTCGTAATAGTAGCCCGGCTCCCATATCGCCGCCTGGAAGGCCACGGTGCCTGTGGTCTGTACGCGGAAGAAGTACTCCGAGGCGCCTTCCGCGAGAGTGACGGGAAATATCAAGTGCCTGTTCTTCACCGGCCGCTCGTTGAATGGCATGGAATCGCCCAGCTTCATGGAGGCCGGGGAGCCACCGGGGAAAAAGAGCTCGACTTCGTCCAGCAGGGGATTGTCCAGGACGATAAACACGTTGCGGGGCCCCTTGCCGCCGTGGGTGATGGAGAAGCGGAACCATGCCGCGTCGGGTATATAGCCAAATCCCGGGCTTTTGCCCTCCAGCGACGCGAACCTGTCGGCGATCTCCTTCCGGCGCATATCCTGCACGCCCAGCGTCCTGGTCGAATCCAGGTAGTACGTAAGATGCGGCGCGAGGTTTGCTTTCCTGTCTTCCGGCCGCAGGTAGAGCGGATCGGCCGACGCGGTTTCCCACGCGGACAGGATGCCGCACAAAAGGGCGAGCAGGATGTAGGCGATCGCACGTTTCATGGAGAGTGCGGGACAGACGTACCGCAAACGCATGATATCACGAAACGGCCCCGTGAATCAAGATAAAAAAGGCCGGTTCCGAGGAACCGGCCTTTCAGAGGGGTGCAAGGGAAGACGAGTTACTGAAGGCTGTCAAGCAGGCTACCGACCGGATGTGGGAGTCTGGTGAGGACATCAAACGGTAGAATTTTAACCATGTGATTGCTGGGATTGGAATGAACCAGTCCCCTACTCAGCCCGCATACACCATCCAGGACAGTATAAAGTAAAATTCATTTGACATGCATGATGTAATGAGTTACTGTTAATTATATCGTAGGGGGAAGTCATGCCGACCATAACGCAGACCATCAACGGGAAAAAGCTATCAAAACTGATCCATATCCCTTCAAGCATGAAAGACAAGGAGCTTGAAATAACTATTCGCCCCGTGAGGAGAAAATCCCCTAACATGGGAAGATTGTATTCGAATCCCATCAGGGTCGATACTCTTGTCATCCCCACACGTGAAGAACGCAATGCCCGATAAAGTCTTTATCGACACCAACGTGTTCGTATATCTTTCTCTTGACAATCCCCACCATGCCGCAAAACGGAATGAAGCAATATCCCTCATCAATTCCCTGCATGATTCTACCATAACAATCAGCGTGCAGGTTCTGAACGAGCTTTATAATGTTCTTATTAAAAACAAGGTTGGTGATTCCGTCATTCAGAAGAAATTGAATGAAATTATCAAATACACCACTGTTTACGATATCACCGAGGCAACGGTGAGAAACGCCTGGAAGATGCGGCTTAAATATAACTATTCCCTGTATGATTGCATGATAATCGCATCCGCGCTCGAAGCGGACTGCACCACCCTGTACAGCGAAGATCTCCAGGATGGTCAGAAGATCGGCAAGTCACTTATGATCAGCAATCCATTCCTGACATAGCATTCCCGAATACCAATCACTACCACCCGCCCGCTCTGGAATCCATGAGAATCACCCCCGGTGATTCCCCGCCATGCTACTGAACGCATGGAATCTTCCAGAAAGGAGCACTCACATGAACCGTAAACCTCGGATGTACTGGACGTACTGGCAGCACGTAGCCACAGCACTGGAGCCTTTCATCAGCGAACACGGCTATCTTCCCACGCAAAGGGAGTTACGCGAGATAGGCCTCTCCACCCTACTGCGGGCGTTCAACTACTTCGGCGGCCATGCAATGGTCGCTGCGCGCCTTGGTATTCCCACGGCACCTGAACATCATCGAAGCCGCCTCCACAACTGGGAATCTTTCTGTAATGAACTGGCGCCACTGGTCGCTCGAAGGGGCTACTTCCCGACCGTAAGTGAACTTGTTCGTGAAGGACGGCACGATCTCATCGCCGCTCTTCGTCGGTACCATGGAGGAGCCACAGACGCGGCGCAACGTCTGGGAATCCCGACCAACACCGCATTTCACGGACGTAACTCGGCCGGCTACTGGACGAAAGAGCGGATTATCGCGGCCTACCGGGACGTGATTCGGACGCACAGCCTCACCCACTGGCCCTCGCCAAATGACCTCACGCGCCTGGGGTACGTGGCCCTTCGTGGTGCCATGCAGAAGATCGGTTACCGCGCGGTGCGGGCAATCCTCACCGCAGAAGGCATCACCCTGTCAGCAAAGCCGAGGAAGCTCGGCCACCTCGTTCCCTTCGTACAGAAGTACCGCCTCACTGACGAGATCTTTGAACGGGACGAGCTCTTCTTCTATTTCCTCGGCCTCGTGGCCGCAGACGGCAGTTTCATTACCCACCGGCGGGAAATGTCCGTTGAGCTCTGCCTTAAACAGGGCGACCTGGAGCTTCTCGAACACCTGCGGGATCGCATCTCCCCCGGCCGGCCAATCCACCAGAAACCGGGAAAAACCTCCCGGTACACCGCCGTACGCTTCAAGCTCAACGACCGCCGCCTCGTGGCAATGCTGCAGGACCATATCATTACGCATGATAAGTCCCACACCCTCTCCTGGCCCGACACCATTCCCGAGGAGCACCAGCCCCACTTCATCCGCGGCTATATCGACGGCGATGGCACCATCGGGGTAGCGCTCACCCGGCGAACCGTCCGGGGCAAGGAGCGCTTTTATCCGGTGACGCGCCTGCGTGTCCTCGGCACCGAGGCCTTCCTTACCGGCATGACGCGGGCCATTCATCGCACTCAGGACCTCAATCCGGTTAAGGTGCGTCGCAAGGGGAAAGAGCGGGTCTTCGAAGTACAGTACAGCGGCCGCCACGCGGAGAAGATCCTGGACTGGCTCTACGACGGCGCCACGATCTTCCTGGCGCGGAAACGTAAAGTGTATCTGTATCTTTGCACTGCCAGTCGGGAGACATTGCTTACGAACTACCGGACTCCCGCGGGACGTTATAATACGCGCGCGTGCCAGAACACTCTCATTATACACAACAAAGGCGCATAATGAGACTATCCTACAGATGAGTTGGGCTGTATGATGTGATTTTCCGCTTGACGAATGATAGCATATATGCTATCTTATTGGCATGTTGGTGGTCCTTGACACGAATGTCGTCTACCAGGCACTGCGGAGTCGAGAAGGGGCGTCGTCGTATATCCTATCCCTCATCAGGGATACGAAACTGGCACTTGCGGTATCCGTTCACGTGTTCAATGAATACGCAAAGGTGCTCACGAGACCGGCATCGCTGAAGGACCTGGAACTGACGAAAGTGGATATCGACAAGGTGTTGCGATTTATCGCGTATATCGGGAAACCGTATGCCACTTATTTCCAGTTCAGGCCGAACCTGCAGGATGAAAGCGACAACATCTTTGTCGAGCTCGCACTTGCGAGTAATTGCGACTACCTGATCACGAACAACGTGAAGGACTTCACCGTGAAATCAGACCTGAAATTCGACAATCTGAACATCATCACGCCCGTTGATTTTGTTCGGATGTGGAGGAAAGAGCATGAAAGCTAAATCGAGCGTATTGACCATCCGCGTTCCCCGGGAGTTGAAGCACAAGATCGAGCGCGTTGCCGATGAGCAGGGCGTATCCATAAACCAGCTTGCCCTGTACGCATTCACCAAGGAGATCAAGGAGATGGAAACGTCTTCCTTCTTCAACTCCATCACCAAATCGAAAAGCAAGAAGGCGATTCTTGACGACTTCGACGCGGTTATGCGGAAGGTTGGCTCGAAGGAAGTACCCGACTGGGACAAGATATAAGCGCCTATCCTCTGCTGCGCCCGAGCGCACGCTCCAGTTCCCTTATATCCTGCTTCACGCGCTTGATCTTCGCCTCGTAGTCACGCCGTTTGGTGACGGCCCCCTGCATCTTTTTCACGTCCGGGGAAGAGGCCTTCCCGAGGTAGGTAAACACCACTTTGCCTTTCTCCCTTCGGGCGAGGTAGGCATACTCGTGGCCGGCCTTCGTTTTAAGCGATACCGCCCCGCGGGGTAGTTTTGCCACCTCGGCTTCATATTTCTTGAGGAGAAGAAGAAGCCTCTCGTACTCGTCCCCCAGTACTCCCTGAACAACACCCATGCGCCCGCCCCTGAATCGTACCTAACATCACCACAATAATACTAACTG
>JAGODF010000323.1 GCA_017998375.1 Spirochaetota bacterium | reverse complement strand
AGGCACCCGCGCGGCCCCAGGCCCCGGTGCAGGACAAAAAAGCCACTGCGCCGGATTCCGGCGCGGCGGTGAAAGACGCGGAAAGGAAGGCCGCCGCCGAGAAACGCAGGGAAGAGAAAAAAAAGACGGACGAGGAGCGGGAGAAAAAGCAGGTAGACTGGATCGAGAAGACCCTGGAATACGGGATCCAGCAGGACCGCGTAGACGCGATGAACGCCATCATCAAAGTGCGCGATACCGCCGAGAAGGAACGCCTGGGCAGAAAGCTGCGGGAGTCCCTCCGCGAGGAGATCGACATCGAGGTCAAGGCGAAAGCCATCTACGTCCTTGGGGAAATCAGGCTCAAGGAGGCGGTCCCGGAACTGGTCACCGCGCTGGACGACGACTCCCAGGACGTGAAAATCGCCGCCGTGTACGCCATGAAGCGGATCGACGACAGGTCGGTCACCGGGAAGCTCTCGGAGGAACTGAAGAAGCAGGACCTAAAGAAGGATTCGAACTACACCGAAGCCATCATCGACACCCTGGGCGCCTTCAAGGCGAAGGAGCTGAAGGACTTCGCGATTGGAGAAATCAAGAAGGACAGCACGACCGAGGGGATACGGCAGAACCTCGTCATCTTCCTGGGGAAGGTCGAGGCGACCGACGCCAAGGATTTCCTCATGAAGCTCGCGAAGGACGACGGCGAGGACAGCGCCATCCGCGCCTACGCCGTCAACTCCCTGGCGCGCATGAAGCTGACGGACACCAGCCCCGCTATCGACAAGATCGTCAAGGAGATCGACTCCTACCCCGTCAAGAAGCGCCAGCGCTACTACAAGCTCTACATCTACTCCATCGCCGCCCTGGCGAGGATGGGAGACAAGAACGTCTACCCGCGCCTGATCAACGCCATCAGGAGCAACAACGAGCAGGTGCGCCTCCAGGCGGTGAAGCTGATCAAGGAGATCCCGGAAAAAAGAACTATTGACATTTTGAAATACAAGGTGAAGAATGATCCGAGCGTGAAGGTGCAGCGCGCCGCCAGGGAGGCACTCGAGGAACTGGGAGTGTCTTCGGACGACGGCGAAAAAAAGAAGGACGCGCCCGCGGAGCGGAAAGAGGCGAAATGAGCCGGGGAAATTCGATGGAACAGACCAGCATTAAAAACAGGATGAGGGACATCCTCACCCTCTTCGCCTTCGTGGTGATGGCGGCGCTGGCCGCCCTCGTGGTGATGGACATCCTGGTGCTGCCGGTGGCCCTCTTCGCCGTGGCGAAAAAGAACACCTTCAACTTCATCCTGGGCGACCTGACCTGGCTCTTCCTCATCGCCGTACTGGGTTTCCTCCTGGTGAGGCGCGTTCTCGCGCTCAGGAAGGACGGGCTTTCGCCCCGGGAGATTATCGGCCATATCCTCTACCGGCCGTTCTCGGCGCTCGCGGTGGCCCTCATGGTCATGGTCTCCTCGGCGGTGCTCATAGGCGTCATCTACCTGATCTTCAGCTACAACAACTACTTCATCTACAAGCTCATCAACTGAACCCGGGACCGGCGTGATCAACGACTTCGACAGGTACTTCGCGCAGCTGCCGCCCTTCGACCGGGAACGGGACTTCGACGATTTCTGGGAACGCTCCATCCGCGAGCTCCGCGACGTGCCCATGGAAGCGGCGCTGGACGTCAACAAGAAGCGCGCCCGGTCGGGATTCAAGCGCTACGACGTGGGTTTCCGGGGAATCAACAGGTCCCGGACCACGGGGACGCTCCTGGTCCCGGAAAAGGCGCAGAAACCGCGGGTGATACTGGTCTTTCACGACTACTTCCGCGAGAACCACTACCTGAACTTCGAGCTCGACCCCTCGGTCGCCTACTTCTTCCTCACCATGAAGGGCCACGAGCACCTGAAATACGACGAGACCGGCGAGGAACGGACGACACCGGGATACATGGTGGACAACATCCTGGAGATTGAGAACTACTACGTGCGGGAGATTTACCTGGACGCCTACCGGACCATCGACATGCTCCGGCTCCGGAGCTTCCTGGACTGCAGCTCGGTGGGAATAATCGGCAAGGGGCTCGGGGCCGCGATGGCCATCTTCGCGTCCTGCTACTCCGGCAGGGTCAAGGCGCTCTTCCTGGACACGCCGTCCTTCGCGCACCTTCCCGAGAGCCAGAACGTCTCGAAGAGCGATGCGGCGGGGGAAATCAACACGTACATCGAAAAGCACAGGGCGAAGGGCAAACAGGTGAAGAAGAACCTCACCTACTTCGACGCCATGAACTTCTCCGACAGGGTGACCTGTCCCGCGATGGTCACCGTGGGCTTCCGGGACCAGCTCGCGCCGCCGGAGTGCGTCTTCGCACTCTTCAACCACATGCTCTGCGACAAGACGCTGGAGGTCTATCCCGACCAGGGGAACGAGGCGGGCGGCGAGAAGCAGTTCCAGAAGACGTTGAAGTGGATGATAGATATCGTCACCGCGGACTAGAACCGCGCGCGGTCAGCGGACCAGCGGCACGAAGAGCGCCTCTCCGTACTCCTCCTCGAAAACCTTCCCGTCAGCGCCCTTCACTATCTTCTTGATGACCTGCCCCTTCGCGGACTCCACCGGAAGGATGAGCGTTCCGCCGGGTGCCAGGCGGGCGATAAGCTCTTCCGGCACCATGTCGGCGCAGGCGGCGACCACCACCGCGGCGAAGCCGTCGCCGGTATCGCCGAAGCTCGCGGAATGCACAAGCGTGATGTTGCGGTAGCCGAGCTCCATGAGGAGGAGGTGCCGGGCGCGGAGGTGGAGTTCCTCGATGATCTCCACGGTGACCACCTTCGCCGCGAGCTCCGCCAGCACCGCGGCCTGGTAACCGGAGCCGGTGCCTATCTCCAACACCCGCTCCCTTCCCGTGAGCCCCAGGGCCTGTACCATGCGGGCCACTGTGGAAGGCCGCGTCACCGTCTGGCGGTGCCCGATGGGAAGCGCCATGTCCTCCCATGCCCGGAAGCGCAGCGCCTCCGAGACGAAGAGATGGCGCGGCACCCTGCCCAGGGCCTCCAGGACCCGCGCGGAGAACACGCCTTTGGCGGCGAGCCCGTTCAGGAGCCTGGAACGTGCGAGCCGGAACGGATCGCTATCGGGCTGGCGCAAAGTAACCACCCCACTCGACCCCCTTCTGGCCGCGGTACTCCACGGTGATGTGGGTATCGGACCACCAGCCGCGGAAGGCCGGCAGCTTGTAACTGCGGTAGAGCAGGAGGTAACGGTACTCCTCGGCGTTGCGAATCCTGTCGTAGAGGCCCCGGAGCTCCGCGACGTCTCTTGCCCGGAAGAGCGCACCGCCGGTATCCTCCGCTATCCGCCTGAGCTCGTCGGGGCTGTCCCTGAAGGTGACCACGTACACCGGGATATAGTGCCCCCTGGCGTACTCGGTGATGTACTCCGGCGAGTACTTCCGGAACGAGTCGCCCGTCATCGCGCCGTCGGTCAGGATGACGACGGCCCTGCGGTTGAGCTTGGGCAGGAGGTCGTTCACCGCGTTGTAGAGGGCGTTGCCGTAATCGCTCGTCCTGCCGTGTTCGCCGCCCCCTATCGCCCTGAGCGAGCGGCGCCTGCTCCAGTCGAAATCGTTGCCGGTCCAGAAGTCGCGGTTGAAATTCACCACTTTGATGCTGTCGTTCTTCCGCATGCGCTGGAGGATGAACTCCGACGCCCAGGGCATCTCGCCGCGGTACGTCGCGGCGCTCTTGGAGCGGTCCAGGCAGAGCACTATCGACGCCGAGGGCTCGCGGGTCTTCAGGTAATCGACAGACACGCGGTTGACGTTCACACCGTCCTCTATGACGCGGAAGTTGTCCTTCGTGAGCCCGTAGACCGGCATGCCGTTGCGCCCCCGGACGTTGAGGTGTACCGCCACCGTGGGATAGTCGCGCGTATCCACGGAGGTGATCTCCATGTCGAGGTTCGTGTACTGCAGCTGCGGCGGCGTGAAAAGCACTATGCGTTCCCGCCCGTAATCCACCCCGTAGGTCACGCCGTCGCGGTCGACCAGTGCGCCGTAAAGCCGCGAGAAGCGCCCCTCGCCGTTGTTCCACTCGGTGAACCACCGCGACGCGCCCGTCACGGTATCGTAATAGAGCAGCCCTTTCACCTCGTCGGCTACCAGGAGGTATTTTCCCGCGATGGAGAGCCCGCGCGGCTTCGTGAGCGATTCCACGGTGATGTTTTTCAGGAAGTTCCCGGAATCGTCGAAGCAGGCGATCCTCGCGTTCCCGGAGTCGGATACGTAGACGCGGTCCTTCAGTGCCGCAACGTCCGCCGGGTTGCTCAGCTGTCCATCGTAGTCGCCGGGCTCGCCGAACTTCAGGATGAAGGCGCCCGACTCGTCGAACTTCTGGACCCGGCTGTTGCCGGTATCGACGACGTAGAGATAGCCGTTGGCATCGAACGAAACGCCCTCGGGGCCGTGGAACTGGCCCTCCCCGCTTCCGGACGTGCCGAAGGTGCCCGTCCGCCTGAGATCGCGGTCTAGGAGGTAGACCCGGTCCTTCTTGAAATCGGAAACGGCTATCTTCGCACCGAGGCAGTCGATGCCGTAGAGCATGCTCCCAATGG
>JAGODF010000322.1 GCA_017998375.1 Spirochaetota bacterium | reverse complement strand
AGCATGTCCGGGAAGATATTGTATCCCGTGCGGTGGAAGTCCTTCACGGCGACGCGGCGCACGCCGCCCCCCAGCAGCGCCTCGACTACCGCGGCAACGTCCCGCGTCATCCCCAGGCAGGCGCGCGCCCACCCGGGAGTTTTAAAGGAAGAATCCTCGTAGCTCCAGCAGTCGGCGCTCCCCTCGATGTCGGCGATAACCAGGACGTCACTGAACATTGAAGGTCATACCGCCGCCCCCGTGGATTCTGGAATGCTCCACCTTGATGCACTTCCCCTGCACCACTCCGAGGCCCGCCTTCCGTGCCTTTTCCGCCGAGGCCTTGTGGGCGAGGCCGAGTTGCATCCACACCGTCCTCGCGCCGACGCGGATCGCCTCGTCAACAATGCCGGGGATCGCGTCGACGGAGCGGAAAATATCGACCACGTCGATCTTTTCGGGGACCGAGGCGAGGTCCGGGTAGCACTTCTCCCCCAATATTTCACTCTTCCCGGGATTCACCGGTATCACCCTGTAGCCTTTTTCCATGAGGTACTTCGCCACGCGGTGGCTGTCGCGCTCCGGATTGTCAGAAAGCCCAACCACGGCGATCGTTTTGGATTCATTCAGTATCCGCATGATCTCCTCCGAAGGCGGGTTGGAGTCCGGCATTTCACAGGTGTTCTTGTCGGTCATGGGTTCCTCCTTATTTGAAAAATGTATCCAGCAGTTTTTCCGCGGCGCGCCCGATCCCGTCGTACCTGCTGTTCAGTATCACCTGAAGCTGGCGCTTCAGCAGTTCCCTGTCGGCGGTGTTTTTCGCGATCGCCGCGGCGGCCGCCTCGTCACCGGAGATCAGCGCCTCCAGCAGGAGCGCCCTCAGCGCGTAGCCCGCGATCCTCCGGTCATCGGAGGAGATTTTCTCCTTCAGGGAGGTCATCACACGCCCGTACTCGTCCGCGGTAATGCGGTCCCGCGCCTCCGGCGGCGTGAGGCGATAGAGGACCTCCTCGTCCTCGCTGCCGTTCACGTAGTACTCGTAGTAACTGTCATAGCTGTACAGCGCGCCGCAGTAGGGGCAGCGCTCCAGGTGATGTTTCTCCTCCTCGGAGCCGGCGCGCACATCACCGAGGGGCCGGAGCTTCATCGCCTCCGGCGGCAGTGGCACGTCCTGGTCGTCGGCGCCGTACTTGTGGAACGAGGTTACCAGGTCATCGAGCTTTTCACAATTTGCGCACCGCGAGAAAGA
Organism: Spirochaetota bacterium; assembly: GCA_017998375.1. GTDB lineage: Bacteria > Spirochaetota > UBA4802 > UBA4802 > JAGODF01 > JAGODF01. The sequence continues at coordinate 3,363 of JAGODF010000322.1, read as the reverse complement.
TGTCCAGTCGTATCCCGTCACGCGCTCCCTCCGGTATCGCCATGCGCGCCATCCGCGTTCGCGTCGGCGCCCCCCGTGTCTTCGCGTTTCCCCCGTGCGGTAAGCGCGGTGATGACCGACGACACCAGCGCCGCCACCGCAAAATACGAAAGGAAGATGCCGCACATCGCCGCGACAATGACGGCCGATTCCGCTGCGTCGCTTCCCCGCGACGCGAGATAGAGGACCGGCGGCAGAAGGAAAGGCACCGCCAGGGACGCCGCGGCGCCGATGGCTCCGTAGATCCTCTTCTCGGCTGAAGCGGCGTCCGACGCGCGAACGTGGCGCATGCGCCTCCGGAGCGCCGCCAGGAACACGGCGCCTGCGGCGGTCACCGGCACCGCGACGGCGAAAGTCACCATGAAGGCAATGAGCGATTTCATAAGGCCCGTGCGCGAGAGGGAGCGCCCTTTGTGTATACGTCACGCGGGGCCCGCGTTCAAGAACTTTTTGCGCGGTAACGTCACCTGGGCGCGGCGGCCCGCGGGAAATGGAGGCGGATGCTGACGATCTCCGGGCGCCCCGAGGTGCGGACCGGCGGGCCCCAGGTGCCGTAGCCCGGGGAGACGTAGAAATGCGTATCGCCCCGCCTGCCGTACCCGCGGCTGAGCTCGTAGATCGCGGCGGTGACGTGGTTGAAAGGCCAGAGCTGCCCGTTGTGCGTGTGGCCGGAGACCTGCAGGTCCACGCCGCGTCCCGCCACCGCGTCCAGGCGGCCGGGCTGATGGTCCATCAGGATGACGGGAAAGCTCCGGTCGACGCCCGCGAGCACCTCCTCCAGGCGCTTGCGCTGACCGTTCCCGAAACGCGGCGCGCTCCGGTCCTCGCGTCCGGCGAGATAATATATTCCATTAACGAGGAGCGCCCTGTCGCGGATGAAGGTCACGCCGTGCTCCTCCAGGTAATTCACCGCGGGCCCCACCCCGCCGATATACTCGTGGTTCCCCGTCACGGCGAAGACCCCGTGCCTCGACCGTATCGAGCGCAGGAGCTCGCCCAGGTTTTTCTCGATCACCGGGGCGATGTCCTCGTCGACGATATCGCCCGACAGGAGCACGGCGTCCGCGTCCAGGCCGTTGATGCCGGCCACCAGCGTCTCGAGGCGCGAGTTGCTTATGAGGACGCCCAGGTGGATGTCGGTCGCGAGGACCAGGTGCAGTTCCCGGGGCCCCCGCGTCTCGCGGTCCACGGTGATGTCAAGCCTCGTGATCTTCGGGTAAAGGGTGTTGATATGGCCGGCGGCCACGGCAAGGGTCGACAGGACGGCCACGGCGGCGAGCGTGATGAGCTTCGCCCTGGCCGGATTGTCCGTTATCGCGGCGGGGAAAAACCCGGTGACGTGGTTCGCCAGCCGGGCGATATCGACCGTGAGAACGCCGAGGAAAAGATACAGCATGTACGCCAGCCAGAAGGACCCCGCCCAGACGAGCAGATCGCTCGCGGCGCAGACGGTCAGCCTTTCGAGAAAGCGCCCCGCGACGTACGACAGGGCGACCAGGATAAAGACGGCGGTATACCAGTATCGCACTGACCCGTCCCGGGGGAGCGCCTGCAGCCCGCGGACGTAAATATAGTAATTCACAAGACCGTATATCGTGAAAAAAATCGAGAAAAATATCACAAACCCCATTGTCCTCATGTACAATCCCACCTGGTTCCTGGTTGAAAGCCGTGTCACGCGGTACCATGACAGCGATAATCAGTAAACCACAAAAGTAGTAAACGACCAAGAATAGTTGTCACCGCTCTTCGCGGTATCGCCGCCGGGGCAGATCCGTCGATTTTCAAGTGTTTAACAGCGCTTTTGGCCATTGACCAAAAACTATTTTTTTATAGACGTCCGCGCCTTCAGTCTGTACACACGTTCTACTATCGCATCCAGCATGCCCGAAGAGGACCGATGAGCAACCTTCACACCGAACGAGTCATCAACAATTCGCGCTTCGTCTTCGTCATCTTTTTTCTCATTTCCGGGTTTACCGCGTACAAAAACCAGTCGGGCACCTGGTCCTGGGGTTCCATCTTCGGCACCACCGCGGTGTTCCTTGTCCTGGCCCTGGTCAACGAGGTTTTCATCCGGAGAAAAATCGTATCGACGCGGCTGATATACGCGTCCACTACCGTCGAGTTCCTCCTTGTATTCGCGCTCAAGTACGCCATGCATTTCGTGCCGCTGGTGGGCTACGGCTATACCATGAAGGAGCCCGCCACGTACCTGGTCTACTTCCTCTTCCTGATAATAAACGGCCTGCGCTACGACAGGAAGCTCAACTTCTACGCCGGGGGGCTCGCGGTCTTCACGGCGACGATGCTCCTCGTCCTCTCGGTGTTCGACGGCGGCATGCGCTTCACCAACGACATCCGGGAGTTCTTCGCGGTGGACACGCTCCGCTTCTCCAGCGAAATCGTGAAGATACTGTTCCTGGGGCTGTTCACCTACTTTCTCATGCGCATGGCCGACTTCACCAACGGGCAGATACGCCAGCTCGAGGAATCGGACAGGCGCTCCACGGCGAACCTGGAAACCATGCGCTCCATGGTGCGGGCGCTGGAAGACACCGCCGCCGAGCTCCTCACCGGCAGTTCGGAACTGACGTCGTCGACTGAAAAGATCGGCGGGATACTTACCGAGCACGGAAAGCTGATGAACGAGGTGACCGGCCTTTCCGGCGAGATCGGCGGGAGCATAGGGGACATCCGGGAAAAATCGGACTTCCAGTTCCGCACCGTGGAGGACAACTTCGCCAGGATCGGCCAGATCTCCGCGTTGATGGAAAAGATACACAAAGACGGCCAGGTCCAGAACGAAAGGGCCGCCGAGGCGCTGAAGCTCGCCGTGACCAACGAGAACAATATCGCCGAGACCACGAAGTCCATCATCTTCATGCGCGAGAACTCGAAAAAGATAGAGGAGATATCACGCACCATAAGCGAGATCGCCGACCAGACCAACCTCCTCTCCCTGAACGCCGCCATCGAGTCGGCGCGCGCGGGCGAGCACGGCAAGGGCTTCGCGGTGGTGGCCGACGAGATCTCCAAGCTCGCCTCCAAGAGCATCGACTCCTCGAAGGAGATCGCTACAATCATCAAGAACACCGTGAGCAACATCGAGGGAGTCTCGACCATGATCGAGAACCTTTCGCACTACCTGTCGGGGATCATCGCCTTCGTGAAGGAAAATTCCCAGTTCATGTCCACCATGAACGAGAACACGCTGAGGAATTCAACGAGAGCCGGGAGCTGTACTCTTCGTCGGTGGAGGTGGACAGGGCAGCGAAGTCGGTGATGGAGCAGACGGAAACGCAGCGCGCGTCCCTGGAGCAC
>JAGODF010000024.1 GCA_017998375.1 Spirochaetota bacterium | reverse complement strand
GGCGTGTCCCTCCGCACGATGTTCGCCGACAAGAGCCTGGTCTTCCGGTTGTGCTTCACGAAATCCAGGTTGTTGACGCCTATCCGCATGTCCTGGGATGATATGAGCGTGGCAGCGCAATCGAAGAATCCGAAGAAGTCCATCATCACGCTACCGAAGCTGAACCGCGACAGGGCACCGGGATAAAACGCGTTTCCCAGGTCCAGGTAGAGCTCCGCCCGGCCGCGTCCCTTCTCGTGGATGAGGGACTGGCCCAGTTTCAGCAGGAAATCGTTTTCCTCCTCCTCCATGCCCAGGGACGCCCTCCCCTCCAGGTTCGCCGTGACCACCAGGGACAGCGACTCACGCGCCCGTGCGGGGACCGGGAGGGCCGCAAGGGCGATAAGGAGAATGCATGCTATGATGTTCCTGTCCATCGATGGGAATGTCCGTCACTTCACCGGCTGCGCCTCGGAAGGCCGCGCGCCGCCATCCGGCTGCGGCGCCGATTTCCGTTCCAGTGCGTCGCGGAGGTCGTTCCTCTCCTTCTCCACCGCCGCCAGGTCGGCGCGGAGTTTCGCCATGCCGGCCTCGAGGTTCTTCACGGACGCGGCGGCATCGTCCAGCGACTTCTTCGACTCGGCAAGCTTCATGGAGAGTTCGGCATTGGCGGTCTTCAGGTCCGAGACCTCCGCCTCGCGGGCGGCGACGGTTTTCTTCAGTTCCTCCACCTGCTTCGAGTTCTCGAAGTCCCTGCGCGCGGCCTGGAGCATCATCTGCTCCTTCTCGCGGCTGAAATCCTCAGCGCTCTTCTTCGCCGCGGCGTGGAGTGCCGCGATCTCGTCGCCGAGCTTTTTCTCCATCTGCTTGTTCAGCTCCGTGAGCTCTTTAATCTTCTCGCTGCTCTGGGCCTCCAGTATCCGGTTCTTCTCCTGCAGGTTCTGGTATTTCTGTTCGAGGAGGGTGATATCGCCCTTGAGTTTCCGCTCCATGCTCTCCATGTCGCCGCGGAGCTTCTCGTGCTGGGCGGTTTTCAGGTCCAGGTCGCGCTTGCAGATGAGGTTCTCCTCCACGTAGACGCTGTTCTGCCGCGTCACCATGGTGACCTTCCTGTTCAGGAGCCGGTTTTCGGCATTGAGCTCCTCGTTGAGGCGCTGGCACTCCGAGGTGGTGAGGGTCTTGCACGACACGACGAGCAAGAGCGCCGCTATTGCGGGTAACACCTTCATCGTTCGCCTTCCATCGTTGGTATGAATGCGTCACGTCTTCGTTGATTCTACCGCACCGCGATGAAAATAATCAACCATATTTTATCGGGCTGTTTTTTCCTTGATTTTTTCGATCAGCTCCGTAGGCTCTCCATTTCCGGGCCCGCCGGCGCCCGTCACGAAGGGCTCTCCCCGCCGGCACGTGACACTATCATCATCCACAGAGGTATCGCCACATGGCTTACAAGATCGCTCTCTATCCCGGGGACGGCATAGGCCCCGAAGTGGTTGCGGAGGCGCGGAAGGTCCTCGATGCCGCCGGCGCCGACTGCGCATACACGCTGATCGAATGGAACACGACGCTCTACAAGAAGACCGGCGCGTGCGCCCCCGACGACTACCTGGACCAGTTGAAAAACCACGACGCCATCCTGCTCGGGGCGCTGGGGAACGCGGCCAACGCGCCGGACCACGTGGCCGTGCAGCCGCTCCTGGGCATGCGCCGGGGCTTCGACCAGTACGTGAACATCCGACCCGCGGTGCTCTACGAGGGCGTGGACTGCCCGTTGAAGAACAGGAAGCCGGGCGACATCGACATGATGGTGATACGCGAGAACACCGAAGGCGAGTACACGGTCCTGGGCGGGCGCCACTACACCGGCACGCCGAACGAAGCCGCCATGCAGGTGAACTACTTCACGCGCATGGGCACCGAGCGCATCATCCGCTACGCGTTCGAGCTGGCGCGCACGCGCAAGAGGAAGCACGTGACCAGCATCACCAAGTCGAACGCGCTGGTCTACAGCATGGTCCTCTGGGACGACGTGCTCCGCGACGTGGCGAAGGACTACCCGGACGTGAAGCACTCCTCCATGCTGGTGGACGCGGCGGCGATGAACTTCGTCCGCCAGCCCGGGATCTTCGACGTGGTGGTCTGCTCCAACCTCTTCGGCGACATCCTCACGGACCTGGCGGCGGTCATCATCGGCGGGATGGGCTTCGCCGGCAGCGCCAACCTCAACCCGACGAAGAAGTTCCCTTCCATGTTCGAGCCGGTCCACGGATCGGCGCCCGATATCGCGGGCCAGGGCAAGGCCAACCCGCTCGCGGCGATCATGAGCGCTGCGATGATGCTCGAGTTCCTGGGCGATGCGGCGCGCGGCGAAAAGATAAGGAAGGCGGTGCAGTCGCACTTGGCGGAAAGCCCGGTGAAGACTCCCGACAGGGGCGGGAACGCGTCGACGTCCGACGTGGGGAAGGATATCATCGCGAGGCTGTGACCATGGACCAGGGAATCTACGCTGAGTACACGTCGCCGAAAACGAAGGTGAAGGAATATTTCATCGAGGTGTCCGACGGGGTGAAGCTCAAGGTCATCGATTTCGATCCGGGCGCGAAGAAGGGATCTCCCATCGTCCTCTTCGTGGCGGGCTGGATATCGCTCATCTCGGGCTGGAAAGGCTTTTTGCGGGAGATCACGCCCAGGTTCCGCACGCTCTACATCGAGACGCGCGAGAAGCAGTCATCGCTGGTGCCGCCGGACACGCGCGTGAGCTTCACCACCGAGCGCATCAGGCAGGACCTGAAGGAACTGATAGAGCAGTTGATACCGGCGAAGGCGGCGTACGTGCTCGCGGGGAGCTCCCTGGGAGCCACCGCGATCATGGAGCATCTCGCACTACCCTGCCGCTCGCCCGAATGCGCGGTCCTTATCGGCCCCAACGCCGACTTCCGCTACCCGAAGCTACTCACGCCCATCATCATGATGATACCGCCGTCGCTCTACATCATCGCCAAGCCGATCGTCAAGTGGTACCTGAAGCATTTCCGCGTCGACATGAAGCACGCGCCGGAGCAGATGAAGAAATACGAGGGAACGCTGGACGCCGCCGATCCTTACAAGCTCAAGGCCAACGCGCTCGCCCTGAAAAACTACTCCATCTGGGAGCGGCTGGGGAACATTTCCACGCCCTGCCTCATCGTGGGCGCCACCACGGACACGCTCCACGGCACGGAGAAGATCGAGAGGATGATGCAGATACTGCCCCGCGCCGAGTACGTGGAGATGGAGAGCAACACCGCGACTCACGGCAACGACGCCGGCAGGATGCTGGTGGAGTACGTAGCGAAGAAGAAGTACAAGAAGCTCTGACACCTCACCCCCGCTCAGCGCGCCCCTTTCCCGCGGGGAGAGGGGCTCTGCAAAGAATATTTCCTGCACACGATGGAAACGACCGGCACGACTCAACTGGAGACATTCATGGTAAAAAGCAAGGCAATCAGAAAGAAAACGACCTCACAGGCAAAAGTGCTGCGCGCCGAGGAGCTCCTCCTGGGCGAGTTCGACGCGCTTGACCGGGAAAAGACCCTCTTCATCCTGCCGGTGAGCTCCCTCGAGGTGCATGGCTGGCACCTGCCCAACGGCACCGACATGATCGGCGCATCGATAATGGCCGAGGAAACCGGCCGCCTCTTCGCGAACGCGCACCCCGACTGGAAAGTGGTGCTCCTGCCGCTCCTGAACATCGGCACCGACGAGCTTCCCCTGCCGGGCAGCGTCGAGTTCTCCCGAAAGACCGTGTACCGGGCGCTCTGCGAATATGCGCGCTCGCTTTCAAAGTGGGGCTTCCGCAACCTCGTGCTCACAAACGGGCACGGGGGGCTTCGCCACAACCTCGCGCTGGACGACGCCTGCCGCACCTGCAACAGGAAATACCGGATGCGCATGGTGTCGCCCGGCATCAGGGCCTTCGAGTATTTCATCTTCGGGAAGAAGTTCCCCGAGATGGAGGCGGAGCTCGGCAGGAAGCTCACCCCCGCGGAGAAGGAGGGACTCGTCGACATCGAGCACGCGGGAGGATGGGAGACGTCCATCATCCAGCACGCGCGCGGCGACCTGGTAGCGCCCGATTACAAAAAACACCGCTCCACGAAGGTTCACCCTGCCGGACGGGCGCTTCGCGCCGCACGCTTCGTCGACAGGATCAGGAGGTTCATCCCGGTGCTGGGCACGCTCCTCGGGAAGATCGGCATCACCGCGGAGGAGGGCCTCCGCATCATCCTCGTCGCGAAGAAGATGTACGTCTACGTCGGGAAGCGCGACTACTTCACCTACAGCGGCGACCCGTCCGTCGCGAGGCAGGAGATAGGGGCCGCCTGGAGCCGCGCGCTCCCTAAGGTGATACTCGGGCTGATAGAGCCGGTCTACATCACGAAAGCGGTGAGGCCGTCGGAGGTCGTGTCGGTCTATTCGACGATCACGTTCCTCCGGCACGACTTCCTGACTGTCTGCAAGTGGCTGGCGGTTGCGGCATTGGCCCTGCTTGCCGTGCATTGGGCGTGGCAGGCGGGACTGGTGGCTTTCTGACACCCCACCCCTGCTCCGCGCGGATCAACTCACCTGCTTAATGGCGACCGAGAATATCCGGATGCCGATGTCGGCGAACTTCTCCTTGAGCTCCTTCACATCCCGCGCGATACCGGCCTCCTGCTTTTTGTCCGCGGCCACCATCATGCAATTGTTGACGCCGGGCCAGATATGGGAGCCCAGGTGCGGCTCCCCCTGCCCCTCGCCGGAGACGCCGGCAAACTTGGTGTAGCCGCCCGCGTGGCGCCGCGCGATCTCGACCATCTCGTCGTCGACGGCGTTGCTGTAGACGATGAACAGGAGATTCATATCACCCTCCTCCCCCGCGCGCGCCACTGCCTGAAGCGCGTGGTATAGTCCTCGAAGAGCGAGTAGACGACGGGAACGAACACCAGCGTGAAGATGAACGACGAGCTCATCCCGCCCATGACGGTGCGCGCCAGGGGGGCCGAGAGCTCGGCGCCCTCGCCTATGCCGAGGGACATGGGGATGAGCGCCAGGATGGTGGTGAAGGTGGTCATCAGGATGGGGCGGAGCCTCTTGGTCCCGGCCTCGATCAGCGCCTCGCGCGTGGACATGCCCCGCGCCTTGAGGATGTTGGTGTAGTCCACCAGCACGATGGCGTTGTTCACCACGATGCCCGAGAGCATGAGGATGCCCATAAACGAGACCACGTTGAAGGTGGTGCCGGTGAGGAACAGGAACACCATCACGCCGAACATCAGCGTGGGCACCGCGAACATGATGACGAAGGGATACGCGTACGATTCGAACTGCGCCGCCATGATGATGTAGATGAGCACGACGGCCAGCAGCAGCGCCAGCGCCAGGTCGCGGAACGACTCCTGCATGTCCTTGTACGCGCCGGCGATCTGCACGTGGAAGTTGCGCGGTTTCGGGAGCGTGTCGATCTTTGCCTCGATGTCCTTCACGACGGAGTTCAGGTCGCGCCCCTCGGCCTTGCAGTTGATGTAGGTGACGCGCTCCTGTTTCTTGCGCGTGATGTCCGAGGGACCGGTCTTGGAAACGATGTCGATGACGTTGCCCAGGGGCACGGTGGTCCCCACGGGCGTGCGCACCAGGAGGGCCTTGATATCGTCCACGGTTTTCCGGTCCTCCTCCCTGAGCCGGACGAAGATATCATACTCCTTGCCCTCGTGCCGGTAAATGGAGGCGACCGTCCCCGCGACATTGCTCTTGATGACATTGGCGACGTACGAGGCGTTCAGCCCCATCTTCGACGCCTTGTCCCGGTTCACGTCGATGACGAGCTCCGGGAGCCCCTCCTCCCGGGCGATCTCCGCGTCCTTCAGGCCCGGTATGCCGATGATCGCCTTCCGAATCATCTGGCTGAACTCCCGCGCCTGGTCGAAATCGTACCCGTACTGTTCGATGGAGATCTGTGAGCCGCCCATCCCCATGCCCTGGTCCTGCTCCGTGAAATTGAACGTGACCCCCGGGACGTCGGCCACCGCGGCGCGCACCGCGTTGCGGATCTCGCTCTCGGAGCGGTCGCGCCCGGAGACGGACACCAGCCGTATCTCCACCTTGGCGGTGTAGTCCGTGGTCCCCCCGAAGGCGGCGGCGAACCCCTCGCCGTAGCCGGCGCGGACGCTCACCACCCGGTATTCCTCGCGCTTCACCACCTTCCGCACGCGTTCCTCCACCATCTTCATCACGCGCTCGGTGGTGTCCAGGTTGGTGCCCACGGGGAGCTTCGCGGTGAAGGTCACCCGCTCCTGGTCCTGCTCGGGCATGAACTCCATGCCCGCCACGGGGATCAGCACGATGCCGATGACGAACGCGATGGCGGTGTACAGCACCACGCGCCGGCGGTGGTCCAGGGCCCGGCGTATCACCCGCGAATAGAAGCTTTCAAGCCGCGCGAAGAAATTCTCGCTCCAGGCGAATACCCCGTTGAGGAAGGAGGCGCGCCCCGTGTGCTCCACCTTCAGGACGCGCACGTATTTCGCCGTCATCATCGGCACCAGGGTGAGCGCCACCAGGAGGGAGCAGAGCTGCGAGAAGACGATGGTGAGCGCCATCTGCTGGAAGAGCTGTCCGGCCAGCCCCCTGGTGAAGAAAAACGGTATGAAGACGCACAGGTTGGTGAGGGTCGAGGCGGTGATGGCCATGGCCATCTCGTCGGAACCGAGCTTCGCAGCCTCGGCGGGCCTCGCGCCCTTTTCCCGGAACCGGAAGATGTTTTCGAGCACCACGATGGAGTTGTCGATGAGCATGCCCACGCCGATGGCGAGGCCCCCCATCGACATCATGTTGAGCGATATGTCCAGGAAGTACATGGCGATGAACGTCGCGACGATCGAGACCGGGATGGAGAGCCCCAGGATGAGCGCGGAGCGGATGTTCCGGAGCATCACCAGCACCACGAGGATGGCGATGAGCCCTCCCTGCCAGGCGCTGCTGATGACGTTGTCGATGGAGCGCTCTATGTACTCCGCCTGGTTGAAAATGGGATGTATCTCGATGCCCGGCGGCAGGGTCCTCCGGATCACCTCGAGCTGTTTCATGATGTTCCGCGCGACCAGGACGGTGTTCTTGTCCGACTGCTTGTTCATGCGGATGATGACGCCGTGCTCCCCGTTGAGGCGCACTATTTCGTTCCGTTCAGCGGGCGCCTCGAAGACCCTGGCGACGTCCTTCAGGTAGATGGGCGTGTTGTTCTTCACCGCCACCACGACGCCGCGTATGTCGTCCAGCGACTCGAACTCACCCTTCGTCCTGATGGTAAACTGGCGGTGCGGCGACTTGATGTTGCCACCCGCCACGTTCATGTTTTCCAGCCCCACCGTGGAGACCACCGTTTCTATCGAAAGCCCGTATGCCTCCATGCGGTTCTTGATGAGCTCCACCCGGACCTCGCGCTTCTGGCCCCCCTGCACGTAGGCCGACGCCACGCCGTCCACCTGCTCCAGCATGTTCTGGATGTTGTCCTCGGCGTACTCGCGGAGGAAGCTCGCCTCCCGTTTCCCCGACACGGAAAGCACCATGATGGGGATCATGGAGACGTCGAACTTCAGGACGATGGGCGTATCAACCCCTTCCGGAAGGAACTTCTTTATGATATCGACCCGCTCGCGGATGTCGGATACCGCCAGCGACATGTCGGTGCCCCAGGCGAACTGCACCTTGATCATCGACGTCCCCTCCTTGGAGGTGGAGGAAATGGTGTCGATGTTGTTGATCCCCGCGATCGACTGCTCCAGCGGCCGGGTGACCGTGCTCTCTATCTCCTTGGGCCCCACATCGCTGTATCCCGTGATGACCGCGGCGACGGGAAACTCGATGTCCGGGAAAAGGTCCAGGGACATCTTGGAAAATCCCACGTAGCCGAGGGCGATGAGGGCCACGAAAACCATCATCGCCGTGATGGGCCGGTTGACCGACAGTTCGGTGATCTTCATCGCGGGTCCCCGGATGCGGCTTTGGGGGGCGCGGCGTCCGCGGGCTCGTCATCGCGGTAGACGAGGAGCTCCGCGCCGTCGGTGAGGTTTTCCTGGCCCAGGGTCACGACGATATCGCCCGCCTTCACCCCGGAGGACACCTCGGTGAGGTCGTCCGCCGTGATGCCGGTCCTGATCTCCCGCTTCCGGGCGCGCCCGCCCTCCACCACGAAGAGGCTCGCCGCGCCGGAAAGGTCGGTCATCACGGAATCGACGGGAACCGCCACGACGCCGGGCCGCGAACCCAGGACGAGCTCGATGTTGGCGAACATCCCGTGCTTCAGGCGCATGCCGGGATTGTCCAGGCGGATGCGCACTTCCTGGGTGCGGCTGACCTGGTCCAGCACCGCGCTCTTCTTATTCACCCGCCCGGCGAACACCTGCCCCGGGAACGCCTCCACGGAAACCCGGGCCGGCATGCCCACGGCGACGCGGTTGATATTCTCCTCCATGATGCGTACCACCGCCTCGACGGAGGACATGTTCACTATCTGCGCCAGGGGCGTGGCGGTGGTGACGGACATCCCGCGGTCCACCATCACCTTCCCCACGTGGCCGCTGATGGGCGATTCGACGATCGCCAGGTTGTACTCCATGCCCACGATGTCCCGGTTGATTCTGAACACGACGGCGCCCCGGCCGACGTAACTCCCCTCCCGGATGAGGATCGACTCTATCTTCCCCGGCACCTGGGGAAACACGTTGACCACCTCGGTCCCGATGATGTCGCCGGTGAGCTTCAGGGTGCTCTTCATGTCGGTGATCCTCGCCGCGGCCGCCTTGACGGGAATCCGCCTCGTTTCCTCGACGTTGCGCCCGGAGGCGAAGCGGTGCGCGATCATGCTGACCAGCCGGTAACCGGCCAGGAGGATGACCAGGACCACGAGAACCTTGAGTATTTTCTTTAAGGGCATGCGCATTGTAGTGTCTCCCCCCGTAGTCTGTCAGCGCACCGGGAAATAGTCCTTTCCTATCGCCCGGTTGAGCTCGGCGCGCGCCACCTGGTAATCGTGGAGCGCCTGCACGTAGAGCGTCCGTGCCGTGATGAGCTGGACGTTCGCCTCGATGAGCTTGGTGTTGTCGATGATGCCGCTCCGGAACTGTGTGACCGAGACTTTCAGCCCCTCTTCGGCGGCCTTCACGTTGCCCTGCTGGGACGCGAGCGAGGTCCGGGCCGCCTTGAGCTTCAGGTAGCCGCGCTGGATCTCCAGCTTCACTCCCTTGATGAAGTCGTCCATCTGGAATTCCGTCTGCTTCGCGGCGCTCCGGGACTGGCTCCCCTTCGCGTGGGACGGGTCCATCGGCGCCAGCGCGCCCCAGCGGTAGGTTGCGCCCACGGTGATGTTCCACGCCTTGTTCCATTCGGCCGGCGCGAAACTGTTCTGTATGCCCGACATCATCTGATAGAACTGGTAACCGACGGGATCGGTGAGCGGGTCCGGCGGCGCGGTCGTGCCGGAATCGGCGCGGATAGTCTTCGATGTCCCGTAGGTCCCGCTCGCGAAAAGCGTCGGCCACAGGTATATCGACTCGGACGCCGCGGCGAGATGCTCGTTCATTTCCTTCTTTTTGGTTATCTGGATGACTTCCGGGCGGTTCTTCAGCGCCTCGCCTATCATCGGGACCAGGAGCTTCCGCTCGCCCTCGGTGTCGGACGGAAGCGCATCGAGATCTTCCGGGTTCACCTTCATGGCGCCCGGGTCGAGCTCCAGGGGGACGTCGATATCGTTGCCTATCTGGATGTTGAGGTCCGCCATGGCGGAAAGAGCGTCGTTCGAGGCGTTGATATGCTGCGTCTTCTCGTTGGCGTACGCCACCTGCGCGCGCAGGTAATCCAGCCGGGAGAAGATCCCACGGTTGTAGCCGATGGTGACGCTTTTCAGATTTTCCTCCAGCGCCTTGAGGGACTCCCCGCGCATGGCGGCGCCTTCCCGGGCGAGGAGAAGCCGGTAGTAGGCCTGGATGGTCCGGACGACGGTTTCGTTCTTCACCTTGCGCACGTTGTGCTCGGCGATGACGTGGGCGTCCCGGGTGGCCTGCAGGGTGTTGTAGAACACCCCGGGATTCACCGTGATCTGCCCGTTGATGAACTTCACGTTGTAGCTGCCGTCGATGCTGGCGTTAAAGCCGGAGTCGGCGCCCTGGCGCGTGTACGACACCTCCGTGGACAGCGCGGGCCACAGCATGCCCCAGGACTCCCGGACCTTGAAGCGGCTCTCCTGGACTGCCTCGACGGATACCCGGTACGTGTTGTTGTGCTCGATGGCCAGGCGCACCACCTCGCGCAGCGAAAGCGGCTCGGCTGCCGCAAGGGGCGTCGCGAAGAGCGCGATAACCGCGAAGGGCCCCAGGTATCCGCGTGGTATGATCATTGGTACAGCCCCCTGTGGAATATCGTCACGAAAGAGGTGAGGATCCCGTCCGGAACCGGTTTCTCCTCGAGCTGATAATTCTGGAAGATGCCTCCCAGCGCGTAGATAAACAGCCGGGCCGCCTGGCGGATATCCGGAGCCGCGACGCGCCCACCGGTTTCCAGAAGTTCCGCGACGAGATCCACGTTCCTGCCGATGAACTTGTTCCTGATGCGGACCAGCCCCTTGTAGTTCTGGAAGATGTCGTCGACGGTGAGATTGTAGAGATTGTTGAAGTCCTGATGATACTTGTTGCTCTGGCGCGCGTAGATGGCGAGCTTTTCACCAACAGTGGAACCCGCATCGAGGAGCCCGCGGATGTTCTCGAAGAACAGGAGCGCCTCGTGTTCCACGACGGCGATGAACAGCTCCTGCTTGTTGGGGTAGTAGTAGTACAGGGCGCTCTTCACCATGCCGAGGCGGTGGGCGATATCCTCGATCGTCGTTTTCCTGTACCCGTGGCGCGCGAATACCTCCCTCGCCGCCTTGAGGATGTCGCCAGTCCTGGGTTTCTTTTCCGCGTCGCCGGCTGCCATGATGGTCTTTTAGGTTCTCCCGAAGCGTATATTCAAAATAGCACATTTGAACCATTTTGTCAATAGTTCAAACAAAAAACACGAAAAAATATCGCCCCGTCACATGGAAAAACCGACGGAGGCGCTGAACTCGCCCTCCCGCGTGTCCAGGTTCACCGCGTAATTGAACCCGACGGCGGGAAACGCCACCCGCTTGAGATAAACGAGCACACCCGCGCCGGGGCCGTAAAAGCGTTGGATTCCGCTTCCGTCATCATACGCGCCCTGCTCCCAGAACGCGAGAAGCGTCACCGCGCCCCAGTTGAACCGGAGGACCGGGCGCTCCCAGGACAGCGTCCCCGAAAGGTGCCGCCGCGACACGATGATCTCGGCGGGGAGGGTCTTGAACCCGGGCTTGCCCCCGATCCTGTTCAGGGCGACATCCGGCGCGTTTCCGGCATACCCCGCCAGGGCGAGCGAGATTCTGTTATATGAAAAAAACCTTTCCGCGTACATGAGCCTGCATTCGAACGTGCTGAACTCATCGTACGAGCCGTCGACCGGCACATGCCTGGCGGCCTCGATGCGGCCCGTCAATCCGTAGTAAAAGTATTCGTAGAAGACCTGCTTGCGAATATCGGCGATCGCCGACACGGCCACCTGCTCCTGGGAAGCGGGAAGATTGAATCCTTCGGCATAGCCCTCATCGACATCGTAGACGCGGTGCGCTCCCGACAGGTAGACCGCGAGCGCGCTGTTGAAGGAGTACCCGGCGTCGATCCTCACGAAACGCTCCAGCGCGTGGTACTCGCGTTCGATGTTTCCGTGGATGTCGCCGTTCCGGTAAATGGTGTTTTTGTACGAAAGAAAAAGGTTCAGCCGGAAGTCGGAGCCGGCGACCTCGGGATCGATATACCCAAGCATGCCGTTCCACCCGAGCGTGGAGCCGGTACCCCCGAGGAAGAGGCTCTTGCCGTACCCGAACAGGTTCGACTCGAGAAGATAGAATCCGTACGACGTGTTGTTGCTGTTGCTGTAATAAAACGGCAGCGGTATCAGCGTCCACTTCTCCTTCACGGCGATCTGGATGACCGCCTTCCCGCCCTCGTCGAGGTACTGGATGTCGATATCGCTGAAGATGTTCCGCCTTTTGAGGTGGTTCACCAGATCGTGGGGCCTGAATCCCGACAGGGGCTCTCCGGGCCTGGAGTCGGTGTGTCCCAGGACGTAGCCGGGCCTGGTCCTGACAAGCCCGGTGACGCGGATCTCCGCTATCGGCAGGTCGCCGTGCGCGGCGATGAACTCCGCCAGGCGGCCCTCCAGGTACGCGCGCTCGTACTTGTAGTCGTCGCCGGGTCCCGGGGAAGCGTAGGAGTATGATGCGAGCACCCGTACCAGCAGCAGCGCGGCAACAAGCGCTATCGGCCCCGTCCCTATTCCTTTAGCGCGCATCGCCGGTCCTCCCGTGACGCGCGGATTTTCCATAGAGGCGCGTCACTATGCCGCGCGAGGCGAACCAGTGCTCCTCCAGCAGCGCCAGCCCGTTTTCCGGAAGAAGAGGCTTCATGCCCCCGGTTTCGCAATAGTCGCGGAAGCACCGGTAATGGCGCTTCCCCGCGATCCTTTCGACGCAGGAAATGGCCCGCCTGGAAAACGCCGACGTCCCGGCGGTTATCTCGAAATCCGTGACAAGCAGGTATCCCCCCTCCGCGGTGACCCGCATCATCTCATCGACCACCCGCCGGGCGATGGCGCGCTCCTTTTCATGGAGACCGAAGCTTATCATCGCGAGTGAAAAGGCGCCGTCCCTGAAAGCGAGGTTCGCCGCGTCCTGGACTGCGCACCGCACGCCCCCGGAGCCCGCGCGCAGCGGGCGGAGCATCGCCGGCGAGAGATCTATGCCTACGGCGAAGAGGCCCAGCGGCGCGATCATCCTCAACTGGTACCCGGTTCCGCAGCAGACATCCAGGACCGGTTCACGCCGGAGCCTCCCCAAAATCTCCACGGTCGTACGGCGCATTTCGATCAAGGGGAGATAGAGGAGCGCGTCGTAGATACCGGCGGCGCTGAAAATATTCATGAGGCCGTTATACGCGGCGCGACGGAGCGGGCAATCTTTTTTTGTCGGACCGCCGGGACGCGGCCCGATAAAAGCTCCTTGACATTCGCTGAACGATGACGTCTTTTTCAGACACGATTCCGGGGAAATTGAATGAAACCGCCTGCGGTTATTTTCACCTTGATGTTTCTTGCCGTACTGGAAACAGCGTCATTCAGCGGGCCCAACGCGGACCCGGCGGTATTCGGGGCATTGCGTTTGCCGGGATATTACTGTCTCCTGGGGCCCCATGTCGAATACGGATCGGTGACGCGCGGCGAACCGGGTGACGCGGACCGTCACGCATCCGCCGCGGGTTTGTCGCTGCAATTCACTTACGACGACCCGAGGAACTTCGGGGCCTCGCTACTCGGCGATGCTTCATACGAGTTCGGCGGGGATTCCTGCCGGGGCAGATACGGCCTGGAACTCCATGTTAAAAACAGGCTTCTCGTGCGTTATCCGGAAACCAGGTTTTCCATGGCGCTGCGCGGCGGGGGAATAATCCGGAGCGGCGACGGAACCGGGAAGGGAGTTTTTTACGGAATCGGCATTTTCTTTCCGGACCTCGCGTGGACCCAAAAACACCCGTTCGTCTATGCGCTATATGTCGAGAGAAACCACTACCTGGACAACGGGAAGACCCGGCGCATTGAACTCACGGGCCAGATAAAAGTACAATACAGACTCAAACTGTAAATTACAACCTTGTGACACAACAATACCCGGGGACACCGCATGTTCACCCTCATCCACACCTGCGACGAATTCGTCGTCATCAGCAAGAAGGCGGGCGTCTCCTTCCACGGGGGCGCCGGCGCGCCGTCCCTGGACGACGCCGTCCGCGCGCGCCTGGGAATCACGGAACTCTACGCCCTGCACCGGCTGGACAAACTGACCTCCGGGCTCCTGGTCTTCGCGCGCACGCGCGCGGCGGTCCGGGAGCTCGCGCTGCAGTTCCGCGAGCGGAGGATGGCGAAGTTTTACCTGGCCCTCGGCGGGCCGCACCCGAAGAAGAAGCAGGGCGTCATCTCCGGCGACATGAAGAAGGGCCGCGACGGCGCCTGGATACTCGCGCGCACGCACGAGCGCCCCGCGGTCACGCGCTTCTACAGCGTCTCCATGCAGCCGGGCCTCCGGCTCTACCTGGTGCGCCCCTATTCCGGCCGCACCCACCAGGTCCGCGTGGCGCTGAAGTCCATCAGCGCACCGGTGATAGGCGACGCGCGTTACTGCAAAAAGCTCGCGATCGGAATAGAACCGGACCGCGGGTATCTGCATGCGTATGCCCTCGGATTCACGGTGGGGGGCGTTCCATACCGCTTCGTGGACCTTCCCGGCGAAGGGAAGTATTTCCTTTCAGATGCGTTCCTCGACGCGCTCGCGAGGCTGGGAGAGGACCCGTGGGCGCTGAAGTGGCCCGGAAAGCTGTAAACGATTTCCCACCCCATCCATCAATCGGGCGATACCTCTATCACCCTCCATGCGATCCCCGCCCGTTCTTCCCCCTGAAAAAAAAGACGGCCGCCATGGGCGGCCGCACGGGGGTAAATCATAAAAAAATGTCAGTACCCGCATTGCAGGACGGGCAGCAACATGTTGTAATGAACATAGTAATTATCGTTGATCGGCACGGTACCTTCTTCGCCCGCGAGATTCCCGATGATGTAGACATGGTTCGCGGGAATCCCGGCCGTGAGGTAGGCGCCTATGTCGCTGTCGGCGTTGCCGTATGCCGCGACTATCTCCATTTCAACGGTGTCCAAGAGGTAGAGAAGGTAGTCCCTTTTATACTCCTCCGTTTCACCGCTGTCGAACGAGTCGGTATTGTTCAGCGTCGCGTGGAGTATCGTGTCCGCGAATCCCTTGTTCTTTAACCATGCGCGCGTGTCCTTCACCACCCAGTAGGGACGGGCGGTGAGATAGATGATCTGGTAGCCGCGCTGACGGTACAGGTTCACCAGGTTTGACGCGTAGTAGAAGGGCGATGCGTCCCCCACATTGGCATAATCCTTGACCACCTCGAAATCGTTCGTCGTCAGCGTGCCGTCGATGTCAAAAACGACCGCCTTGCGCCCGGGATTCAGCACGGTCATGAAACCGTAGGTGGTGGAGAGGTCGCCGGCCACCACCATCTTGATCATGTATTCCCCCGGTCCCCGCCGGGGAATCGTCACGTATATCTTGCCGTCGGAGTTGGTGGTGTACACGCCCACCTTCTGCCACGCGGTCATGCCGGTGCCGTAGATGTAGACATGCACGCGCTCGTACTCGAGGTCCTTGTGCGCGATGATGCCGTAATCGAACTTGCCCACAATTATCTGGTCCTGGCCGGCAGCCACCACGAGGTCATGCACCATGTGGTAGGGAGCGCCCTGCGTGATGACAATAAGCCTGGTGAGCCAGTTCCTCCACGACTCCCGGGGAGGCAGCTGCAGGTTTGGAACCGAGTCAAGCGGGCTGCCGGCATAGCAGTCATACACCAGCTCGTCATCATCGGAAAATACAAACGCGGAAAGACGGTCCTGCATCAGGACCAGGAGACAGCACGCCACCATCATGAGGGAAAGGACACGCCATGCCCTTTTCCTGCGAAACGCGCAAATCAAGCAATTCATTCGATCCTCCTGAATAACGTAATAGTCGGCACTGGAAACATGCCGTGTATCTCTGTATGTATGAAATATACAGTGTGTGGACCGGCAGTCTTCCTATTGCCAGATGCGGGTTTCCCAGATTCGGCGAATCGCTTCCTCAAATCAGAGGGTCTCTGTTTTTGGCAAACACCGGACAGGGGAGAATGGACTTTTTTCAGGCAGATGATAATGATGCGGATACGGTCAGCGGGGTTCCCTTTTCCTGAACCTGTTGCGGTACGCCGAGGGAGACAGGCCGGTAACCGCCTGAAAGATGCGGTAAAACGTGGAAAGGCTTTCAAAACCGGAGGAAAATGCGATATCGACGATGCTTCGCCGCGTTGACGCGAGTTCATCCGCGGCCTTCCTGACCCGGAGCTCGCCGATAAAGATGCCCACCTTCTTCCCCGTGTAGATGAGGAACATCTTGCCGAAATAGTCATGGTTCATGCCGGCGAGTCCCGCGAGCCCCTCGCGCGACATGTCTTCGGTGTAATGTTCCCGTATGAAATCAATCGCCTGGTCGAGCTTGGTCCTCGTTTCGGCGCTGATGACTGCCTGGTGCCGCCTGCGCTCCGCCTCAAGAACCTTTCCGCCGGGGGGACCGTTGAACCTTCCTTCGAAATCCAGGATCTTCGCCGGGGCGAGGCGCAACCGGCGGTCGATGACCAAACCCATCGCCAGCGTGAATGCCAGGAGACCCCAGTAGCTGATTTTCCCGAGCTTGAAACTGAGCCCCATGTGGGAAACGCAGATGTCGTACAGCGCGAACGAGACGGTAACCGTCAGGCTGGCGAACGTGATGCGCGCGTCTATGTCGCCGCGCCACGCCTCCCGCAGGATCGACAGGAAGATCATCACGAGGTAGAGCGCGAAGAGTATGCGGAACGGTCCGAGCGTGTATGCCCGCAGCCAGTAGAGGTTGAAGGAGGAGAGAGTGAGCGCGACCACCGCGTACGCGAGGAGCGCCTGCCAGCCACGGCGGATGATGGAGCGGGGGCCCCGCCCGAAAAGAAGCTCCATGAATATGCCGATTGCCACAGGCGTAAAATAGAGCGACGCGTGCTCGATAAAGAGCCACGCCAGCGGCGCATTCAGGTAGATGAGTTTGACCTGGGAATTGCCGACGTTCCAGGCGGCCATCAGGAGCAGGATGATCCCAAGGAACAGGACGGGTTTCTCCTCGCGCCTTCCCATGTAAATCGTCAGCAGGAAAAAACCACAGACTATGAAAATGAGCGTCACGGCCATTCGCCAAAAATCGTTCCTGAATATCCGGTATTCGTGGCCGGTGCGCGACCCGAAATACACAGGTCCCGAAACGCCGATCTTCCGGTCGAACGAATGGATGCGCAGGTAGAGACGCGTGCCAGCATACCCCGGTTCGAGGGGGACCATGTGCCAGGGGCGGCCCCGGTAGTCCGCCGCGCGCGGGTCAATGTCCCCGAACGAGTAAATGCGCTTTCCGCGATGGTATGCCTCGAACGCGTGCTGGACGTTCGCCAGAAAGACCGAGGGTTCTTCCACCTCCGCGATTGGAAGGCGGACCCGCAACCAGAGCATGGTGTGCTCGCCCCTTCCGGTAGGGTTATCCAGGCTCGGGGCAGCCAGCCAGCCGGCGTCACCATCATCCTCCGCCCATGCGGGAGTGCCCCTGCCGCCGGCCGGGGAATCGCCCCAGCGGTATTCCCAGGAGTGCATTTCCATCGCCTGCACCGCTGCAGGCGCGAATGCCTGCTCCGCACACGCGAGCAGCAGGGTTATCAGCGACAATGTTATTCTCAGGGAAAACATGTGCGGTGATGATCCTCACGAATGGCTTTCAGTATTCACTCCCGGTGCATGCTGTCAACCCCATTTGCTGCGCGGATCGGGGGTGCAGTGAAACGCGATAGGGAGACGGGGCGGTATAGCAACGACGAGGGAAAAGCGGAAGCGGTCGATATCACCCCCCTCCCTTCACGAGCTTTTCGGAGGTGGCCTTTATCATCCCGAGGACCCCGTCCATGAGGTGCTCGATGAGGTAGTTGATGATCTTCTGGGGGAGCGGCGAGCCGAAGTTGATGTTGATGTAGAAGACCGCGAGGCACCTGCCGGAGTTGAGGCGGCGGAACTGGTAATAGCCCTCGGCGTCTGTCACGATGCCGTCAACCACCCGGTAATTGAGCTTGTACTTGTCCCGCTCGTAGGAATACTCGTTGACGACCATGAACCCCTTCTTGCTCACGATCTGGGAGACGATGACGTCGCAGATGAACATCACCTTCGTGGCCGTGCCGCCCTCGTCCTTCTTCACGACCTTCGACTCGCGGACGTACTTGAACCACGACGGGTAGTTGTCGAAATTGCAGAGAAGGTCGTAGCAGACCTCCGGGTCGGCGTCCACCTCGAGGGCGCGCGAGACTTCGTACCTTTTTGCCATATCACAATCCTGGGTACCGTGGCTCCGGGCGGTGCGCGACCGGTCGCCGGGTTGTCGCTGCTGCCGAAACGATATACCTGATCGCAAAAAAGTCAAGAGCTATTGGGATATTTTCCCTTGACTTTTTCCGCACGGCGCGGTTCCCTATTGCCGGCCGCGCTTCATCACACATCAGAAGCCCCGCGCGAGGAGGAAACATGTCTTCTTCGGAAGTTAAAGTCGGTGAAAAGATCAAAACGCTGCGCGAGTCGCGCGGGTACTCCCTCAAAGACCTGGCCGACAGGACCGGTTTTTCCACGGCCTTCATCTCGCAGATAGAGAACCACCTCATCTCCCCGCCGCTGGGAGCGCTCATCAAGGTGGCCCACGGGCTCGGTTTCGAGATCGGGAAGTTCTTCGACCAGTCGGCGACCTCGCCCTTCACCATAGTCCGGAAGGAGGAACGGACCGCGACATCGCGCGTCGCCTCGAAGGAGGGGGTGCGATACGGCTACTCCTACGAGTCCCTGGCGCCGGACAAGGTGAACAGGAGGATGGAGCCGTTCCTGGTGACCCTGGAGCCCGTGGCAAAAAAGGGCCTCCCGTACAGCCACGAGGGCGAGGAGTTCCTCTTCGTTCTGGACGGGCGCGTGGAGGTGCAGCTGGACAGCTACACCGACGTCCTGGAGCCGGGAGACAGCATCTACTACGATTCCACGGTGCCACACCGGGTCGCCTGCGCGGACAACACGCCCGCCAGGATCGTCGCCGTGATCTTCGCCTCGTGAGCCCCGGCACCCCGCGCCCCGCATGAGAAGGAAACGCGCGAAAGGCGCCCCCCGCTACCTCGTCTCGATCGGGGCCGGCATCAACCAGATCCCCCTCATCCGCGAGGCGAAGGCCCTCGGTTTCAGCGTGATAGGCGTGGACGCAAACACCGCCGCCGCGGGGATGATCCACTGCGATTTGAAAATCCAGGAGTCCGCGGAGGACTACGACGAGATCTACGTGAAGCTCCGCGAGTTCATCATCGACGGGGCGATAGCGGGCGTGCTCTCAAAGTCGTATGGCCCGTCGATACGCACGGCGTGCTACCTGGCGGAGAAGTTCGATATCACCCTCATCCCCTTCAGGCGGGCCGGCGATTTTCTCGACAAGGCGCGGATGAAGGAAACCTTCGCCGAGGGCGGGATCACCTCGCCGGCGCACCTGACGCTGAACGACAGGAAAAAGACGCGCGGCCTGGAGCGCTTCTCCTACCCGCTCATCGTCAAGCCCGCCGTGGGACACGCGAAGCGGGGGGTGAGGCTGATAGCGAACGAGCGGGAAATGAAGGGGCACCTCGCCGGCTGGGACGGTGTGCATCCCGTCATCGTGGAGGAGTACGTCGAGGGCGACGAGATCATCGCCGCGGGGATCGTGCGCGGGGGGCGATACCACCTGGTGGACATCAGCGACAAGGTGCTGTCGGACCCGCCGTTCTTCGTGGACCTGGCTCACCTCTCGCCGTCGCGGCACTTCGGCATGAAGGACGCGATATCGGCCACGGGCCAGCGGGTGGCGGACGCGTTCGAGATCCGCACCTCGCCGCTGATCATGGAGCTCCGCGTCACTCCCGCCGGCGCGCTCCACCTCATCGAGGCGGTCCCGGAGTTCGGCGGCGAGTTCATCCCCGACATACTGATACCGCGCCGCACGGGATACAACTTCATCGCCGAAACGATCCGCGCCGCCACGGGAATGGACTTCAGCGCGCCCTCCCCGCGCGCCGGGCGGAAATCGGTCGTGGTGAAGTACATCACGGGAAGGAAAGGGACCCTGCTTTCCTTCACTCCCGAGAAGGCTGAAGCTATGAAAGGCGTCGCCTTCGTCCGCGTGTTCAAGGACATAGGCGCGCCAATAGTCACGCCGGAAACAAACCACGATCGCGTTGGCGTGGTGGTCGCCGAGGGCAAGACCCGCCAGGACGCGGTGGACTGCGCCGACGCGGCGATAGAGCGGCTCAACATAAGGATACGGCCCGCGGAATGACGGCACGGAAAAGCGAACGATGGGACGCGCACTACCTGCGGGACCGCTCCGCCCTCGCCTACCCCGACGAGAACCTGGTGCGGCTAACGTCCGCCTTCCTGAAAGGGCGGAACGCCGCGACGCTCACCGCCCTGGACCTTGGCTGCGGGAGCGGCAGGCACATCGCGACACTACTTGACATGGGAGTGGGCGCAGCAGTGGGTGTCGACTACAGCTTCGAGGCGCTGGCGGGGTGCGCCTCGCGCTTCCCCGGAATGCTGGTCCGCGGCGACAACACGGCGCTTCCCTTCCGCGACGGCTGCGCGGACCTGGTGGTCACCTGGGGCTCGCTCCACTACTCGGACAAGAAGGCGATGGCGGCGATGATGAAGGAAGTCCGGCGCGTGCTCAAAACCGGCGGGTGGCACGTGGGGACGCTCCGCTCGGCGAGGGACACGCATTTAAAGAGGGGAAAGCACCTGGGAGATAACGTCTGGGTCACCGATCTCGCCGATCTAAAAACATCGGTCGTTTCGTTCTACGACGAGGAGGAACTCAGGGCAGCGCTATCGATCTACGGCGACTCGGCGTACGGCATCATGGAGCGCACGCTTCCCGGGGACATGGGGCACCTCATATCCCACTGGTACTTCCGCGCCGTGAAGTAACTCCTAGCGGTTCTCCAGCTTCGGGTACGGCTTCTCCTCCAGGAAGGGGTTGATATACGCCGGCCGCATGATCCTGTTCTGCACCAGCTGCTCCAAACGGTGCGCCGCCCAGCCCGCGACCCGCGCCATGGCGAAGATGGGCGTGTAGAGCGCGCGCGGGATACCCAGCATCTCGTAGACGAAGCCCGAGTAGAAATCGACGTTGGCGCTCACGGTCTTGCCGGTGCGCTCCGCCAGGAGCTCCACGGCGATCTTTTCCACCCTGTCATAGAGCAGGAACTCCTCGTAAGGCCCCTTCATCTTTGCCAGGTCCTCGGCATGCTTCTTGAGGATGATGGCGCGGGGATCCGAGAGCGTGTACACCGCGTGGCCGAAGCCGTAAATTTTGCCGGACTTGTTGCCCGCCTTCTTTTCCAGGAGCGTCGCCAGGTAGTTCCTCACCTTCTTCTCGCTGCTCCAGTCCTTCACGCGCTTCTTCAAGTCCTTCATCATCAGGTTCACCGACTCGTTGGCGCCGCCGTGCAGGTGCCCGCTCAGGGAGGCGATGCCGGCCGCGATCGCCATGTAGGTATTGGCGCCGCTGGAGGAAACCACGCGCACGGCGAAGGTGGAGTTGTTGCCGCCGCCGTGCTCGGCGTGCAGCACCAGGGCCATGTCGAAGATCCTCGCCTCGTAGCGGTCCGGCTCCGAGCCCGTGAACATGTAGAGGAAATTCTCCGCGGTGCCCAGGTCCGCCCGCGGGCGGACCAGCTTCAGGTCGGAGCCCTTCATGAACCGGGAAACGCTGTAGTTGCTCGCCACG
Source organism: Spirochaetota bacterium (assembly GCA_017998375.1). Lineage (GTDB taxonomy): Bacteria > Spirochaetota > UBA4802 > UBA4802 > JAGODF01 > JAGODF01. The sequence continues at coordinate 808 of JAGODF010000024.1, read as the reverse complement.
ATGGTGGGGAACTTGGCGATGAGGTTGAGGCACTGCCCCGTCACGTCGCTGATGTCGATGGAGTCGGGGTCCCTGTCGCAGCGGCTCAGGTGCGAGATGCCGGTGTGGAGCGCGTACATCTGGTTGTCGTTCTCGGCGCTTTCCATGATGACATTGCGCTCCGCCCGGGTGAGCCCGCGCCTCCGCGCCAGCTCCTCGCGGAACTCGTCGAGCTCCCCCGCCGTGGGGAGCACGCCGGTGAGGAGAAGATAGGCGACCTCCTCGTAGCCGAAGCGGTTTTTCAGCTCGTACTCCTTCACCATCTTCGCCACGTCGTAGCCGCAGTAGTAGAGCCTGCCGTCGCAGGGCTGTATATCGAACTTGCCCTTCTCCCTGTCGACGGGAACCTTGTTGTAGCCTATGACGCTCCCCTTGCCGGTGATGCCCGCCACCACGCCGGTCCCGTCGGCGTTGCGCAGGCCGAGCTTCACGTTCCTCTCGCGGATGATATCAGGGGATATCTCGTCGTGCTTTTTTACCAGTTCCACGATCCTGTCAATCATCTGTCCCACCCTCGCCTTACTTCCTTTTTGTCGCCTTGTTGCCGAATAAATCGGGAAATCCCACCCTTTCGATGAACCCGGCCCGGTGCGCCATCACATCCTCGATGGTGATGAAGGCCCCGGGCTCGAACAACTGCACTATCTCGAGCACCTTCTTTACTTTCCGCTTGGGAACCACCGTGTAGAGAATGTAGACCGGTCCGTCAAGCCCCATGCCGTCTACAGTCGTGACCCCGAATCCCTCCTCGCGGAGAACCAGCGGCAGC
>JAGODF010000321.1 GCA_017998375.1 Spirochaetota bacterium | reverse complement strand
AGGCAAAGGTATTGTCTCACGCGGAGACGCGGAGCTCGCGGAGAAAGGAAAGAAAAGACCCGAGACACGAGGTCGAGGGAGGGCCGGTGCAGACACGGATGTCTTCCACCGGCCCTTGCAGGGTGAGAATCCAGCAGGCAGGAAGCTAAGCCACCACGGCGTCTGAGTGGCGGCCTTTTTGCGCTACTTTTTGGGCCGCCTCCAAAAAGTAGCGAGTCCCCTTGCATGGCGCGGGCATGTGAAAACAGAGCGCGAGGTTCTCGCAGGGCAACAGCATTACCTCACGCGGAGCCGCGGAGATCGCTGAGAAAGGATAAAGGCTGAAAGGCAACCACGGAGGCGCAGAGGCACGGAGGTTAAAGGCGTTCAATGTAAAAAACCGGTTGCCAATTGTTCTATGATGAAGAACAAATGCTTCGGAGAGCGCTCATGAGCACACTGAACATCTGCCGGCCGGGGCACGGCGCGTCCTGCGCGCTCTGCTGCGGGAGCCACAACTACGCGGCTGCCCCCGGTGAGATCGACGCTCTCTTCCGGAAAAGACGCGAAGCCCTGAAAGGCTACAGCCCGGAATTCCTAATGAAGAGAATCGTTGCCAGCAGGAGCGACATGACCGGCTCCTATTACTTTAACAGGGAACTGAATGCGGACTTCATCATCACCCTGCCGAAGCTCTACGAGGACGGCACCCAGTGCCCCTTCGTCTGTCATGTGGACGATACCGGCGTCATCGGCTGCGCGGTTTATCCGGGCGGCGGGGAGAAGGACTTCCGCTACGAATGCTTCCAGAGCTACACCTGCAAGTATTTCTCCTGCCACGCGCGCGAGGTACTCACCGATGAAGAGATCGGGTTCGCCGCGCGGCTCCTGGGCGACTGGTACTACTACACCCTCCTCATCCACGATATCGCCCTCCTCCGGTCGCTCATCCGCGAGTTCGCCTCCCCGGAGAAGGTGCCGGCCGCGAAGCTGGCGGCGCTGAAGGACGCGCTCGCGCGCTCACTCCCGGAAGACCGTGCCCTCCATTCCCTGTCATCATATTTCTCTTGAAATTATTTTTACCGCCCCGTACATTATTCCCGTGGCGGTCCGCGCGTCTCACCACGGGACCGCCGGGGAGGCGTACAATGCAGATATCATCATCCTTCAGCGACGGCGGCACGATACCGGCGAAGCACGCCATGAAGACGATCACGGGCGGGCAGAACGTGTCGCCCCCGGTGCTCATACAGGGCATACCCGCGGGGACCGTCTCCATCGCCATCGCCTTCATCGACCGGCACCCCATGGCGCGGAGCTGGGTCCACTGGCTCGCCGTGAACATTCCGCCTTCCGCGGCGGAGATGCCGGAGGGGGCCTCGGGCGCGTCCATGCCAGCGGGCGCACTGGAGTTCGAGAACACGTTCGGACAGAATGGCTACGGCGGCCCCCAGCCACCGCGGGGGAGCGGCATCCACCTCTACGAGCTCACGGCCTACTGCCTCTCGGCCCCGGTATCGCCCTCCACGCGACGTCCTTCCGAGAAGGAGTTCATAGGCATGATACAGGGGACAGTCCTCGCCAAGGCGAAAATCACCGGCGGCTTCGAGAACAGGTAGGCACAGGCGAATGAATAAGCGGGAACGGCGGGAGCATATCATCGACTGCGCGAAGTCTGTCTTCGTGGAGAAGGGTTTCCACGGCGCGAGCGTGGCAGACATCATCGAAAAGGCGCGCATCGCGAGGAGCACCTTCTACGCGCACTTCACCTGCAAGTACGACATCTTCTCCATCCTGGTGGACTCCTTCGCCGCGACGCTGCGTGACGCGATCCTCGCGATAAACATCTCCCGGGCGGGCAGCGGCAGGGACCTCGCGGGCGAGATAAAGACCATGACCCTGGACCTCATCGCGATTCTGGAAAGGAACGCGGACCTGGCAAGGCTGCTCATCACCGCCCCGCAGGGCCACGACTCCGGTTTCGACAGGAAGATAGGCGACTTCTACTCCGGGATCCTTGTCGCCATACGCCAGCTCCTCGATGAGGGCACAGCCGACGGAAACGTCCGCGCGATGGACCCGGTCATCATCTCCTACGCGATACTCGGCTGCGTGAAGCAGGTGTTGATACAGTGGCTGGTCTACGGGGAGATTGGCGATATCCGCGCGGCGGTGGACGATATCATCCGCTACAACCTGCACGGCATCGCGACGCGTCCCGGCTCACGCGTCGATGAGCCCGCGCATCGTTAGCCTGCGGATCCTGTTCACGGGGTTGAAGATGGGAGAGAGCTTGCTCGCCGCAGCCTCGGGCACCAGGAGCTGGGGCTTCGTGTAGAGAGCGAGCCGTATCCGCCCCCGCCGGTGCGCCTCCAGCAGGACCTTCGCGGCGCTGATGAACAGGTCCCGGGGAAACACTCCGCCGATGCCGCCGAATCCTATCTCCCTCAACCCGTCGCGGATGATGGTGCTGCAGTTGCGCGAGAAATAACGGAATTCCGAGTACTTGTGGGGCCGCTCCGGGTCCACGGGCGCGTCGTGGATGCGGCGCATCTGGGCGCGGCAGTACTCCTGGAGCGCGGGGATATCGGCCCCCTCCACCCGCGCCACGTGGATCTTCCGCATGAAGTTGCGGCCGAACTTGTCGTAGTACGGGCGCTCAGGGTCGCTCACGTCGAAGCGCCCGGTGACGGGGCTGGGCGCGAACTCGCCCAGCGCCGGGCGGTAGAGGTACTCCTCGGGCGTCATGGCCTCGTTCTCGTTGACCAGGTGGGAGAAGTTGAAGACGCTCCCGTCGACATTGATGGCGATGTGGCCGAAGGTAGACACGATGTACTTCACGAGGCGCTCGTTGTAGTAGAGCTCGAAGAAGGGAGCCGCGGCCGGTTCCTCGCGGGGCCAGGCGATGAGGATGGGCCTCCCCGACTCGTAATCGCGCTGGGGAAGAAACCTGGCGCGGACCGGGCGCCCCTCCCAGTGGGCGATATACCCGCTCCAGACCGGGTGTCCCTCCAGGACCCGGACGCCGGTATCATCCTCTATGACGGCGCCGCTGCCTTCACGCCGGAGGATCCCCTCCAGCACCTGGTTTCCTCCCATGCCTATTCCCTCAGTCTTACTCACCCTCGTGCTCGCGCGCCGCCCCCATGCCGCGCTTCTCGTCGATGAGGAAGGTAACGCCGATGGCGATGAAGAAGAATATCCCGCAGAGCAGGACCGCAGTCTTGAGGCCCAGGTAGCTCTGGAGCACCCCCAGTCCGATAAGGCCGACGATCGAGGCGGCGCGGCCCGTGAGGCTCCAGAGGCCGAAGAACTCGCCGGCTTTAGACTCCGGCGAAAAGATGCCCACCATGGCGCGGCACGACGACTGTGTCGCTCCCAGTCCCAGCCCGGCGATGGAGCCTACCACCAGGAAAATGTTCTGCGCCTGGAGCGAGGCCCCCGTCATCGCATTGATGAAATCGGTCACTCCCTGGGTCCCGTAGATGAGGGCGATGGCGACCACCCAGAGCACCAGCGTGATGGTGTACGTGCGCTTCGCGCCGATTTTATCCTGCATGATCCCGAAGACGAAAGCGCCCAGCGCCGCCGTGAGCTGGGTGATGATGAACATCAGCGTCTGCACCGCGGGCGTCCAGCGCACCACCTGGTCGCCGTAGATGAAGGCGAAGCTGATGACGATGGAAAGTCCCGCGTAGGCGAAGAGGAACGATACCAGGAGGATCATCAGGTCACGATAATCGCGCACGTCCTTGAACGTCGTGCCCAGCCTTTTGAAGCCGATGGAGAAATGGCTCTCGCCGGCGGGTAGTTTTTTCGCCGTGCCGCGCTCCCTCACCCAGAGGAAGGTGGGGATGGCCGCCAGGAGGAAGAACGCGCCGGTGATGGGGCCCGTGAGGCGCAGGTTCTGGAAGTTCTCCAGCGTCTGCGGCCCCAGACCGAAGAGAACGATTGCCGTGGAGGCGAGTCCGCCGAAGTAGCCGAGCGCCCAGGCGTAGCCGGAAATCTTCCCCAGCTCCTCGGGCGTACCCAGGTGCGGCAGGAAGCTCGAGATGAACGACTCTCCCAGCGAGAAACCGATGTTGGAGAGGATCAGGAAAAGCATCCCCAGGAAGACGTACCCGGGCTGGACGAAGTAGAGCGCGGAGGTGGCGATCACCGTAAGGAGGTAGCTCCCGAAGAGGAACTTTTTCTTCGAGGCGGAGAAGTCCATGATGGCGCCGATCACCGGGGCGGATACGAGGACGATAAGGTAGCTGATGGAGAGCGCCAGGCTCCAGAGGAAGTTCCCTGTGCGGTACTCCGGCGCGTCGCCCACGATGAGCTTCGGGAAGAGGACGCTGAAGACCACGGTGATGATGACTGTGGTGTACGACGAGTTTGCGAAATCGAACATCGCCCAGCCGAACCTTTCCTTCCCCGACGACTTCCTGGCCTGTTCCATCGATCCGCCTCCAGTTATTCAAACCGCTGAATTCGTTGGTACGCTTCCTCGGAAATAAAACCTATTAATAAACCACAGAGAGGATATGTTTTTTGTGGTTGAATAATGTGCGCTTGGGTGACACTCCCGGTTTGACGAAATCGGGAGGCCGGTAGCAGGTCGTTCCGCGCAGTGGTGCTTTGACACCGTCACAGAG
>JAGODF010000320.1 GCA_017998375.1 Spirochaetota bacterium | reverse complement strand
GTCATACATAACACTACTCATATCCTCACTGAAAAGTCAAACGAATTGGGCAAACGCGTAAAAGGATAAAGGCAACCACAGAGGCGCAGAGGCACGGAGGGGAAAGACAATAGACCCGAGACAGGACGTCGAGGGAGGGCCGGTGCAGACACGGATGTCTTCCACCGGCCCTTGCGGAGTGAGTTTCGATCACAGAGAAAGCCCAGCCCCTCGCGGCGATTGAGCGAGTGCGCGGGTGGGTGCAGGGAGGGGGCCGCATGCCTCCTCCCTGCGAAGCCCCCCACATGGCGCCGGCATGTGATGACGGAGCGCGAGGTTCGCGCACGGTGACGGCAATTGTCTCACGCGGAGCCGCGGAGACGCGGAGCGCCGTTAAAACTCGTTGCGGTACTCGACGCGCACTATGCGATGGGCCGGCTCGTCATGCTGGAAGAGCACGCCAAACTCGATGCCGAGCTGGTTCATGTAGGAGTAACGGAACCCGATGTTGTAGAGCCACTCGCGCGGACGGTCGAAATCGTAGTAGATGCGCTCCCCTTCCATCTTGAACATGAAGCTCTGGCCCAGGGGAACGTCCAGCGAGATGAAGTACGACGTGTCGTCGGGAACGTAGTTGGGCTGTGTGGGGACCCGCATCCCGAAGTTTATGTGCTGCTCGTCGTCCAGGAGGTAGATCGGCTTGGTGACGACGAAATAGGGCCCGTAGATCATCCGGTTGAGCTCGTTGTCGGAGTAGTGGTCGGCGTCGGGCTCGGTCTCGTTGTAGTAGACCCTGCCCTGCTGGCCTATGTAGAAGGAATCGTATCCCACCGCGACGGAGATGGGGAAACGCTCCCAGCCGTCCGTGAACTTTATCTTCGCCACGACGCCCGGCACGTTGGGCTCGGTCCTTTCCTTGCCGATGGCGTTCTGCACGTCGAAGGAGACGCCCAGGAAGACGTTGTCGTGGAGGCCAATGAGAGTCTTCAGCTCGATGCCGCCGCGATCGTATCCCAGGACGGAAACCTGGTAGGTGCCCCGGGTGAGCGTGTAGGCCGTGGGCGTATCGATCTCCACGGTGTTACGCGAATAGTATTCCGCCGCCAGGGACCCCCCGGAAAGGAGGATTAGTATAAAAAGTATGATACCGGCAAGCTTCTTTATCATGATTCAACCCTCTGAGCCCGCAACCTGTATTCGGGCGGACGATACGTCTCTTTATCACCCCTCCCCCCGGTCGCGGAACAACTCTACGAGTTTATTATCGGCCCCATGAAGGCGGCAAGATACTTAAAAAACGGACAAATATCTTTCTTGACATCCGTCAAAAAAGGTGCGCTAATGTGCCCCTGCCGCTACAAAAATCAAGGGAGGTCATGTAAATGGGAGACAACGAATCCTTTACCGAGGTAACCAGTCAATCCTGGTTTTCCAGGCTCGGTCAATCGATCAAAAGCGTAGGAACGGGACTCATAATATTCATCGCGTCTTTCTTCGTGCTGTTCTGGAACGAAAGTTCGGCGGTCAAGAACATCCACGGCATCGAGGAAGGGCAGTCGAAGGTGGTTTCGCTGGCGGAACCGAAGGTCGATTCATCCAAGAACGGCCAGCTGGTACATCTGTCCGGTGATGCCGTGACGACGGACACGGTCACCGACCCGGTGCTGGGCGTGAGCGAAACCGCTATCCGCCTCATCCGCACGGTGGAAATGTACCAGTGGAAGGAAACATCATCATCATCTACAAAGAAAAAGCTCGGAGGGGGCCAGGAAACTGTAACCACGTACAACTATGTGAAGGACTGGTCATCGAGTGTCGTCAACTCGAGCTCCTTCAAGCGTCCTGATGGCCACCAGAATCCCGGCGCCATGGAAATCCCCTCGGAAACATTTAACGCATCGAATGTAAACGTGGGCGACTTCACGCTTCCCGCGGGGCTCATTAACCAGATATCCCAGGCCGAGCCCGTGCAGGTCACCCAGGACAAGCTTCCCGGCGAACTCCAGGGAAGAGCGAAGGCGTCCGGAAGCGAAGTATACGTGGGATACAATCCCTCGAGCCCGCAGATAGGCGACCTCCGTATCAAGCTCACCGTGGTGAAGCCGCAGAAGGTCTCCATCGTGGCAGTCCAGCAGGGTAATTCATTCTCGGCGTATCAGCCCAAGGAAGGCCATGCGATAATGTGGCTCAACGCTGGTGTCGTTCCGGCCACCCAGATGTTCCAGCAGGCCGCGTCCGCCGAAGGCACCAAGACCTGGCTCTTCCGGCTCCTCGGCTTCATCATGATGTACGCCGGCATCGCCATGGTGTTCAAGCCGATCGTCACCTTCGGCGACGTGGTGCCCTTTGTCGGAAGCATCCTGAACTTCGGCATCGGCATCTTCGCGTTCATCGTGGCGGCGGCGCTCTCGCTGGTCACGATCGCCATCGCGTGGCTCTTCGCCAGGCCGCTCCTCGGCATCGCGCTTCTCGTCGTAGGAATGGGAGGCTTCGTCGCCTTCAAAGTCCTGGGCAAAAAGAAAGCAGCTGCGTAGTATAAAACACAATAAAACAATCTCCATGAAGAATTTTGTGGGGATTGTTTTATTATTAAGTAATATAATAAGTCTAAAAATTTCTAAAACTTCGCACTTGCAACGCGTTTCTTCATTTTTAATGCCATGGCAGTATTTCAAAAGGGTTTTGATCGAACAAAATATATTCTCTTACGGATATAAGGAACCCTAAAATACATTCTATCTTTGTTTTCGAAAACAAACACAAGACTCACTGAAGTTTCTTTGAAATTTATTGTAACTGAACTGTTTTCAACCTCAATATTTTCTATTGGCATATCATGCTTACCATCTTTTGTAACTAAAATAAAAGAATTTTTCTTGATTTCTATGTTTGGAGAAAGAGGTACTTTAAAACCTCCCCATATTTCTTTTTCTGTTTTCCAATAACCCAATATCATCGATTCGTCTGCATTAAACCCAACCATATTGCAAGAATCAATGACAAAACTAAGAACAACTACTATTGCATAAGGAAAAGCACGAAAAAACATATTGCAAAACCTCACTTAATATAATCTTCATACCACTTTTTCGGTTTTTTTATTGCATCAACAACGGCCCAAACCCATAAACAAACCGAGACCAAAATAAAGAAGTACCATGCTAGATAAATAATGCTTAATACGATTGATACAACCTGAATAATCATTGATATTCCAAATTTAGCCATATCTTTATGATGTGTGTACAGCAACCAACCGAAACTAGAAAAAAGCATATTTAACATAATTGCAGTTGATTTATCTTTTGCTAATGGTTGTATCGATTTACATTTAGGGCATGTTTCTTCAATTTTTTTTATTATCGCTCCACACTTCGGACAATATTTCTCATCTACATCTCTTACATGTTTCGCATAATGAGATTGAACAATTGCGACTAAATTATTTTGACCACATTTCTCACACGTTATTACAATACTATCTTTTCCATCAAGGTAATTGTCATCAATTGTATTGTATGTATTGCATTTTTCGCATTTAATAATCATAAATATCTCCATAAATAAATTCCCCAGGATAGACATTCTAGAACATTATTAGACCTTCTCATTATTTAAATTTATTATTAAAGTTCGCAATATGTTTTATATACTTTTTCTTTTATATGATTATTTTCAAATAGTCAAGTTTTTTCCTTGGTAAGATTCTGTATGAACTCGGAATTATTAAATGGCAAAATACAGGTTAGTTAAAGACGCAAAATGAAATTCATACCTGTTTTTATAGAAGACCCGAGACAGGACGTCGAGGGAGGGACGGTGCGGGCACGGACGACCTCCACCGGCCCTTGCAGAATAAGTTCCGTTTACAGAGAAAGCCCAGCCCCTCGTCCCGGCTGTGCCGGGAAGCGAGCGCGCGGGTGGGTGCAGGGAGGGGGTCGCGTGCCTCCTCCCTGCAAAGCCTCCCACATGGCGCCGGCATGTGAAGACGGAGCGCGAGGTTCTCGCACTGCAACGGTATTACCTCACACGGAGACGCGGGGAGCGCGGAGGGATGCCGGTGAATGGTGAGTGGTGAGAAGTGAAGGCAACGGCTTTATCTCAAGCGGAGCACGCGGAGGAAGGATACTGATGGTATTGTGTCATCACGAGGAGGCCGCAGGCCGACGCGGTGATCCCTATCACGGAATGAATTTCCGATATTAACAAGATCGCTGCGCTCGCGATGACAGCGGTATCTCACGCGGAGCGGCGGTTTTGTTGCGCGGCAGTGCGGTTCACTCCCAGCGCGAGATATCCTTCCCCTGCGACTCGGCCTTCTTCCGGTACCAGTCCATATCATCCTCGGGCGGAACCACCTGCTGCGCCTCCGGTTTGCGCACCAGGCGGATGGCGCCTTCCGGGCAGGTAGACACGCAGAGACCGCAGCCGATGCACTTCGCGCTGTTGATGGAGCTCGTCTCTCCACGCACCACCGCCGCCACCTGGCATCGGGTTTCGCAGGTCCCGCAGTTTTTACAGCGCGCGGGATCCACCTCGGCATAGTAGTGCGCGTTCACCGTCTCGGGGACGCCGAACCGCGCGGCGATGAGCTGGACGCAGCAGCAGCCGCAGCAGTTGCAGATGAAGAAATGCCCCTTCCGGGTG
>JAGODF010000319.1 GCA_017998375.1 Spirochaetota bacterium | reverse complement strand
AAAGGTCCCTGTCAAGGGCCTTTTTTGCCAGGAGTGGAGCGGTTTTCACGAAGTTCGCTTCTCATAAAAACGCTTATGTCCGGCAGGACCGCGCTCCGGGATGGGAGCAAATTCCTGGATATTTAAAAACGCTTATGTCCGGCAGGACCGCGCTCCGGGATGGGAGCAAATTCCTGGATATTTATTTAAACGCGCTCCTGGGGAGAGAACTTTCCTGGATATTGAGCCGCGTCACGCATCACGGCCTTTAATGCCCTTGCTGTAATTGAGAATTGTTAATCCGATCAGCCTGGCGCCGCGGTAACGGTACAGGATGCCATTCTCGCCGGTCTCGGTATCGGTCGCGTTTTGTGGTTTTTCAAAGCTTATGTACATGACATCGGCGCTCTTGTCAAAGTCAAAAGAGATCTGTCGTGAGCCGATTTTATCAATGTGCGGCAGAATGCTCATTATTTCCCTTTGTACTGACGCTGCTTTTGCCATATTATTCTCCTCTTTTCAAGGGATTGTAACCGCTTTGTCAGAAACGCGGTAATGACGAAGCCGTCATTTGCACCCGTTTCCCGATACACGACGACAAGACCTTTATTTTTATCAATCATTTTTAATGCCAGTAATTCGCCGTCCCATCCTTCAAATATCTTATCGGGCGAATTAACCGCTTCAAGGATGATATCCATCATCCCGGCAACTTCGTTATGCGATTCAACGATGTGTATCCATCTTTCCTTTTCCAGCCTGATAATGGCATTGTTTTTTGATGGGACTTTTTTCATTTTATCGATGATGCCCTGATGTGGTAGTATGGTATTTGCGTTTTCTGATTATAGCAAATTTTAAGGGCCCCTGTCAAGGGGCTTTTTACCCGGAACGGAGCGATTTTCACGAAGTGCGCTTCTTACAAAAGCGCTTATGTCGGGAGGGAATGCGCTCTGGAGATTGTGTAATTTCCTGGATATTTATTACATCATATCAGCTGTGAGAAAAAAGTCGCGGCAGGTACCCTTACGGGATTTTTGATTTCAAAGCAGTCCCGCTCAACAAATGGAAGATCAAAGGCAACCTGAAAGGCAAGGTTTACACCAAGAAGGCCGCTGAAGTATTTTAATGATGATGATATCTCCTTTGACGATGAAGCTTTCACCTCAACCCTGAACCAGGGCCTGCTGTTCTCTGTTATAAGAAAATCTACCTCCCGTTTGTTTTTGTCCCTTAAAAAGTACAGGTCATAGGCGCCGAAACCCGCGTCTGTCCAGAATTCCACTGCTTTGAGAAGCTGGCACGCGGTGAAATTTTCAGCCTTGCTGCCTCTGTCGCTGATGATGCTCCAGTCCCTGAGATATATTTTCGGCTGCTTCAGAAGGGTCTTTGGAACATTTTTATGCCACGGCTTTATTCTGAAACAGTAGTGAAAGGACTTATGCATCATGGAGTCCTTTGTGATAGTTTTCCCACTTCGGGAATTCATGAATTTCATCAAGGACTATTTTGAATACTACTGCATAATGGTACGAACCATTTAAAACACATCTGCATATTGGTACCGAATGAGTTTTTTATCGGAAGGGATCTTTTCCCCCTTGAGGGCATTTCGTACTGATAAAGAAAAACATCAAAATAGTTGACCAACTGGACCAATTTTAGCATATTAGACCATGAAGACTGATAATTAATCAGACCCAAATCTACGGTTTTGCTGTTACCCGAGAGGGAAGCATCTTTCACAGGTTAACAGCACATAATCCGGATATAAAAAAGGAGTTTCCCATGATCATCAACCTGTCCGAAGCCAAAGCCAACCTGTCGAAACTGGTCGACAGGGCCTATCATGGGGAAAAGATCATCATCGCGAAGAACAATCTCCCCCTTGTTGAACTGATTCCCCATAAAAAGGAAGGCAAAAGAAAACTCGGCCTTTTGAAAGGAAAAATCGTCATTCCAGACAACTTCAATAATGAAGACCCCGATATTAATGAAATGTTTTATGGAAAGGACAAATGAAAATACTCATTGATACGCATATATTCCTATGGGCGCTTCTCGATCCGGGGAAAATATATCCCGGCAAATTGAGGGAAATTGAAAGTCCGGCCAACCAGGTATTCGTAAGTTCGATCACCATCGCCGAGCTCATGATTAAAGCGTCACTGGGCAAAATTTCCATTGATTTCGATCCAATTGAAATGGCGGAGAAAAGCGGCTTTGAACTGCTTGATTTTTCAGCCGGCGATGCTGTGCTGTTAAAAGACCTCCCCTTTCACCACAAAGACCCCTTCGACAGGATGCTCATCGCCCAGAGCCTTGCGAACAGTATTCCCCTCATGAGCGATGACGAGAAGATAGCCCGGTACGAGTGCCGGGTGATATAACCTCCGCTTTGTGATATAGAAACAATTACCGGGCAAATCCGATTCTATTAATTTATATTTTAAAATGCCCGCGTCAAGGTGCTTTTTGCCGGGGATCGCGCGGTTTTCACAAAGTGCGCTTCTTATAGTCCGGTGAAACCGCGCTCAGGGATGGGAGAAAATTCCTGGTTATAAATATTTTCACCCCCCGGGGAACCAAACCCGCTCCTTCCTGTCAAAACATCAGACACCATCGAACGGGAGGAGCACCATGAAGAAGTCACTCATATCATCCACCATACTACTCGCCCTTTGTTTCACCGCGCTCGCGGGGGAACTGCGGGCGAAGGAGCGTATCCAGCTGGCGATACTGCTGGATACAAGCAGCAGCATGGACGGGCTTATCAACCAGGCCAAGTCCCAGCTCTGGAACATCGTGAACGAGCTTTCCAGGGCGAAGCGTAACGGCGAGGCCACCCAGCTCGAGGTCGCCGTGTACGAGTACGGCAACAGCGGCCTTTCCGCCGGGGAAGGCTACATCCGGATGGTTACGCCTCTCACCGCGGACCTGGACAAGATCTCCGAGGAGCTGTTCCGGCTGTCCACCAACGGCGGGAGCGAGTACTGCGGCCAGGTGATCGACAGCGCTTCGCGCGAGCTCGCCTGGAGCGACAGGTCCGGCGACCTGAAACTGATATTCATCGCTGGGAACGAGCCATTTACACAGGGAACGGTCAATTTCCGGACGTCGGTGCGCGGCGCTCTGCGGAAGGGGATCATCGTCAACACTATTCACTGCGGCGGGCGCGACGAGGGGATCCGCGGCATGTGGATGGAAGGCGCGTCAATCGGGCAGGGGAAATACCTGAACATAGACCACAACCAGAGGTTCGATCCCATCAGCGCGCCGCAGGACGCCGAGATAATGAGCCTGGGACAGGAGCTCAACAGGACTTACCTGGGCTACGGGAGCGCCGGTGAGGAACTCAGAACGCGCCAGGAAACCCAGGACCGCAACGCCGCCGCGATGAGCCCGGAGGCGGCGGTCCAGCGCTCGGCGGCGAAGGCCTCCGGCAGCTACCAGAACTCCGGCTGGGACCTGGTGGACGCCGTAACGAACAACCGCGTGAAGGTGGAAACGCTGCCGGAGAAGGACCTGCCGTCCGAAATGCGCGGCATGTCGCCGGCAAGGCGCGCGGAGTACGTCCGCTCCATGCAGCAGAAGCGCGAGGCGATCCAGAGAAGGATATCCAAGCTCCACGGCGACAGGCAGCGTTACGTGGACCAGGAAGCGAGGAAGCGCCCGCGGAACTCGTCTCTCGACGCGGTCATCACCGGGACCATCCGCGAACAGGCGGAGAGCCGGGGCTACCGGATCACGCACTGAAACGCCATCACTGACAAGACATACCCCAGATTGAGAGGGCGGGATTTATTCCCGCCCCTTTTTTTCCACTGACTCGCCGATGTGCGAAGGACCTGGCCCGTCAGCCGTTGTACTCGAGCACCATTACGGTCATGTCGTCCTCGAACTCCGGGGACTGCGCGCCCACGTGGGACACGGCGGCGGTGTAGATCGCGTCGCAAAGCCCCGTCACGTCGAGCCGGCTGTTGTCCTTCACCAGGTCTTCCAGCGCTTTCTCGCCGTACATATCGTAATTCCTGTCCCTCGCCTCGATGATGCCGTCCGTGTACAGGACGATCTTGTCGCCATTCTTGAGCCGCGTGGTGACGTTCGTGTGGGTGAGCGGAAAATCCTCGCATATCACGGTCCCACGGTGCCCCAGGTACTCCATGGAACCATCCCCGCGCACCACGAACGCGGCGGGGTGGCCGGCGTTGGTGGAAATCATGTCGCCGCTCGCCAGGTCGATATGGCAGAAGATCGCCGATATGAAATGCCCTCCCATCTTCCCGCTGAGCATCCGGTACAGCCGCTTGACGGCCTCGGCGGTATCGCTCCCCGCCGAGTAGCACTCCGGGAGCGACATCTTCACCATGGCCGCGAGGAACGCCGCCGCCACGCCGTGTCCGGACACGTCGCAGATGAACACCGTGAGGGACCCGCCGTCGCAGAAAAAGTCGATGAAGTCGCCTCCCACCGCCATCACCGGCTGGTACTTGAAACTGAGGCTGACGGCGTCTATGTCCGGAAGTGTCGCCGGCAGGAGTGAAAGCTGGATGCGGCGCGCCATCATCATCTGCCGGTTCAGCTCCGCCGTCTGCGCGTTGACGGTCATGGTGCGCTCCGCGACGCGCCGCTCCAGGCCCTCGTTGAGCCGCGATATCTCTTCGATGAGTCGTTCTC
>JAGODF010000318.1 GCA_017998375.1 Spirochaetota bacterium | reverse complement strand
TGAGGACCTCCACGTGTTTCTTCTCGGAAACCCCTATGCGGGTGAGCGACAGCAGGATGGTGTAGCGGACGTCGCTGTTCTGCTCGACGAGGAGCCTGTCGTTAAGGCTGTCGATCGTGGAGGTTTACCCTATATAGCCCATGGCCATGGCGGAATGGAGCCTCACGTTCGGCCGGATGTCGTACTGCAAAAGGTTCTTGAGCCGGGGAAGCGCCTCTTCTTCCTTTTCCTTGCCGAGCCAGTCCGCCGCCCTGACAATGGTTCCCTCATCCTTGCTGGAGAGGTCCGCTATGTATTCCTTCGAAGACTTTGATTGCTCGCTCTTCGCTTCCTGGGGCTGAAAAACTGCGACCATCGCGAACATGACGATAATTGCTATACACACCTTCTTCATGGCGCACCTCTTGGTAACACGCGGGATTAAAAAAAGACCGGCGCCGCGACCAGACGCGGTGCCGCAATACCGAATAGTATCCACGGGCGAGAGTATATGTCAATACTTTTTTCTTGGTCCACGTCCCCGCCGGTCGATTCAAGCGGATGATAAATTTTATTTGACACCATCGCCGCCCGCCGTGGATATTCCCCCCGTGGTGTATGCCGGCGTGTCATCCCACCCTCAACCGGCAGGGACCATCGAGAAATCATTCAAGGGTTACCCACATGCCAGACGTCGACAAGAAGGAAAATACCGGGGAAGAGAACTTCGAGCAGATGCTGAAGGAGTCCCTGGAATCCAGGGATAATTTCACCACCGGCGACCGCGTCACGGGGACCGTGGTCTTCATCACCGGGGACTCGGTGTTCCTCAACATATCGGGGAAAAGCGAGGCCGTAATCGAAATCGGCGAGCTGACCGGCGACGACGGCGCCCTCACGGTGAAAAAGGGCGATACCGTCACCGCCTTCGTGGTGTCCACCGGCGGCGGGGAGATCCGACTCACCACTTCGATAGGGCGCGGCGCCGTCACGCCGGAACTGATGCTTACGGCGTACCGCCACGAGATCCCGGTCACCGGAACCGTGATCGCCACGGTGAAGGGCGGCTACACGGTATCGGTGTCGGGCGTGCAGTGCTTCTGCCCGGTGTCGCAGATCGACCGAAGGCCATCGAGCAATCCCGCCGACTATCTCAACAAGTCGTTCTCTTTCAAGGTAACCCAGTACGGCGAGCGCGGGCGCAATATCATCCTCTCGCGCCGCGACCTCATGGAGATGGTCCGCGAGCGGCGCCAGCAGGAGCTCACGGAGTCCGTGAAGGTGGGCGATGAAATTTCCGGCACGATTTCATCCGTCCAGAGCTTCGGCCTCATCGTCGACCTCGGCGGCGTCGAAGCGCTCATTCCGAAAAGCGAGCTTTCCTGGGGACGGGGCGCGGGCACGGCCGGCTTCAGGCCGGGCGACCGCATCGCGGGAAAGATACTCGAGTTCGACGGATCCGGCCGCATGGTATTGAGCCACCGGCAGACCAGGCCGGAACCCTGGAGCCGCGTCGGCGCCTACAGCGCGGGCCAGTCCGTGAACGGCCGCGTGGTGAACATCATCAAGGGCGGCGCCTTCATCGAGCTCGAGGATGGCATTGAGGGGTATCTCCCCGTCTCCCGCATGAGCCTGGTGAAAAAGGTGAGCCGCCCCGAGGATGTGCTGGCCGTGAACGACACCGTGAACGTGAAGATACTCGAGATCCGCCCCGGAGAAAAGAAGATGCTCCTGGAGCTCATCACCAGCGAGGCCGACCCCTGGCAGGCCGCTGACGCCGGTTTCGCCGACGAGGTCCACATCGGCGTCATCGAGGCGGCAAAGCCGAACGGCCTCACGGTGCGCCTGGCGAACGGCATGGTGGGGTTTGTCCCGAAAGGAGACCTCATACGGAACAAGGGCGACATCCCGTCGGCCTACGCGGTGGGAACGGAGCTCAAGGTCGCGGTGAAGGACATCATCCGGGAGGAGCGGAGGCTCGTGCTGAGCGAGCGCGGCGCCGAGCAGAAGCAGGAATCGCGCGAGTTCAAGGCGTTCATGAGCGAGCAGGGAGGCGATGCCGCCGGGAGCTCATCCCTCGGCAACCTCTTCAAGGACAAGTTCCGGGAAATCCAGGGCAAGTTGAAAGACGGCAAGCAGGATCGATGATCACCCTGAAGAACGGCGAGAACGTCGAGTACCGCGAAGATTTCGACGAGTTCTTCCGGAACATGGTACGCGCCGTCATCAAGTCCTCGCTCCGTGCGGCCGGGGACTCCCTCGAAAAGGGCGATACCGGCAACCGCTTCGACGAGCGTCTTCTCCGCGAAATAATGGACAACTGCATCTACATCACCCGCCAGTTCCAGGAGCTCGCCCGCGGCGACGAAAAGCTCTTCTCGATGCTGGTCACGGGCTGTCTCTTCAACTGCATGATACAATCGCTTTCGAAACTGGGAACGCTCGGCGGCGGCGAAACGCAGGACGGCGGCATGCGGCATTAGATGAAGTAACGGAGCTTCATCAGCCCCTCTTCGATGCTTTCCACGAAAATGAAGTACTCGTACAGGTCAAGCCGGTCGATGAGCTTCACCGTGCTTTCCCGCAATCCCAGGATGAGGACGCGCCTGGCGTTCTTCCTGGCCTCGGTTGATATCTCCACCAGGGCGTTCAATCCCGACGAAGTGATGAGCTCCACGTCGCGCAGGTTGACGATGGCGTTGTTCTTCGCGGTGATCTTGTTCACGGTGTCGACGAGCTCGTCCCTGGTTATGGAGCTGATGTTCCCCGTAAGGTTCACCAGCTTCACTCCCTCGCGGTCCTCGATGCTGTAGGTGAGATAGGATGCCATGGTCGCGGACGGGTCCCCGGCGGATCACACCAGTTCCAGCGCTTCCCGGAGCAGCGCGATATCGACCTCCTGGTCGAATACCGGATTGCCGAGTCCCTTGAGAAGCGCGAAACGGACGGTGCCGCCGTAGTTCTTTTTATCGTACTTCATATGCTCCAGAAGACCCGCCGTGTCAAGCCGTAATTGCTCCCGGGCCAGTCCGTATCGGCGGGCCAGGTCGTCATAGACCGCCGCCTCGTCCGCCGACAGAAGGCCCATGCGCCTCGATAATTCCAGCTCCGCCTTCATGCCGCGCGCCACGGCCTCGCCGTGCGATATCCGGTATTCCATCAGCGACTCGATGGCGTGGCCCACGGTGTGCCCGAAGTTCAGGATGGCCCGGAGTCCCGCCTCACGTTCGTCCTGTCCCACCACGCCGGCCTTGAATCCCGCCGAAAGGTATATCATCTCCTCCATCACCCCGCTTTCGCGAATAGACGCGAGGTCATGCGCCATCAGCAGTTCGAGGAGACGCGCCTCTCCTATGAGGGCGTGCTTCACCGTTTCCGCCATGCCGTTCTTGAGTTCCTCGTCCGGCAGCGTGTCCAGGAAGCGCGTGTCCGACACCACGAGCGAGGGCTGGTGGAACGCGCCCACGATGTTTTTACCGGCGGCCACGTTCACCGCCACCTTGCCCCCGATGCTCGAATCCACCATGGCAAGGAGCGTCGTGGGCACATGGGCCAGGGCGGTCCCGCGCATGTAGGCGGCGGCGCAGTAGCCCGCGAAATCGCCCACCACGCCTCCCCCCACTCCCACGACGAGCGATCTCCGGGAAAATCCCTCGCGCAGCAGAAGGTTGAAGAACTCCTCGGCGCGGGCATAGCTCTTGTTTTCCTCGCCGTCTTTCATGGGGAACACCGCACCGCCGGACGCGGCCGCCGCGAATTTGACGAGGTTCCCGTGCAGCGCCAGGATCCGGTCGCTCACGATGAAACCCGTCCTGTCCGCGCGGGACGCGAGCGCGGGGAGGGGCGTGCCCTCCAGGGCGCCGTTTCCGATCAGGACATCGTAGCTCTTTCCGCCCGCGGTGACCGTGACTTTCTTCATAGCGGTATCCATCGCTTTTCACGGTAGATATTGTCCATGGCGGCGCCGGCAAGGACCGCCCGCAGTTCCTCCTTCATGGGCGGGAAGACGGTGATCTTCTCCAGTTCCGCGGGCGGGAAAAACCTGTAATCGAAAAGCCTCCTGTCGCGCCCCAGGTGAATTTCGCCGCCGGGATGCGTGCAGCGGAAGACCACGTGGAGGATATGGCGCTTCAGGCCGGGCTCGATGGAGTCGCAGATGAAGGCGATGTTGCCCACCGTCGCGGCGATGCCCAGCTCCTCGCGCATCTCGCGCTCCAGGGCCGCCGGGAGGGTCTCCCCATACCCGACGCCTCCCCCGGGCAGGAGCCAGTAGACGCTGTTGTTTTTCTTATGGGCTACGAGGAGGATGCCGGAATCTCCGGCGATGATGCCGGCCACGCGGATCCGGATCTTTTTGTCCCCGGGAAAGATCATGCAGAATCGTCCCCGGCGTGCATCTGCTCCAGGACCTTGCGCGCCGCGTCCATCTCCGCCTTGCGCTTGCTGTTTCCCGTGCCCGTGGCGACGCCGCTTCCGTTGATGACGAGGCGCACGGTAAACTCCTTCTGGTGGTCCGGCCCCTTTTCCTCTATCACTTCGTAGACGGGGCGGTCCTTGTATTTCTTCTGAACATACTCCTGGAGGGTGGTCTTGGGGTCACGCAGGTAGGAGAGCCTGTCGATGCGCTCGATGTCGTCCCTGAGGAGGGCGAGAATGACCCGCTTGCACTCCTTGAGGCCGGAGTCG
>JAGODF010000023.1 GCA_017998375.1 Spirochaetota bacterium | reverse complement strand
GGTACGTGATCAGCAGGGTGATGACGTTGATGAGCAGCGTGATGGGCAGCGCCTCGGCGATGCGCGTCGCCACCGGGCGCCCGTCCTCGCGCGACACGCCCAGGTCCAGGCGCACAAACTTCCAGAGCCACTGCCCGTATCCCACGATGATCGGCTTGTCCAGGCCGTAGAGACGCCGCTCCGCCTCGAGGAACTGCTTGCCCAGCGCGCCGCGCGTGAGCTCGCCCTGGAGCCCGGCCTTCATTGAGGTGAAATCGCCCGGCGCCTTGCGTATGATCGTGTACGTGATGCCGGTGATCACGAAGAACGTAAGCACCATGAGGAACGCCCTTTTCAGTATGTACCTGGTCATGGCCGCGCCTTCACCTTCCATTCCAGGTAATTGAGGCCCTTCGTGTGCACCTTCACGTTGTCGAAGCGTTTACTCACGGCGGCAAGCGACGGGTTGCAGAACATGAAGGTATACGGCTGCTCACGGTGCAGTATTTCGTTGAAGCGGTGATACATCGCCACGCGCCGTGCCTCGTCGAGTTCCAAGCGCGCCGCTTCTATGAGCCTGTCGGCCTCGGCGTTCCTGAACGAACAGAAATTCGACCCGTCCTTTATCTGCGACGAGTGCCAGAGCTGGTAGGGGTCGCCGCTGTAGCCCAGGCTCCAGCCCACGCTTGTGGCGTCGAAATCGCGCTCGTTCAGCTTCTGCACGAAGACCGCCCACTCGTAGCGGTTGAGCTTCATCTCGATCCCCTCCCGGGCCAGGTCCTCCTTGAGTATCACGGCAAGCTTCTCGGAATAGTCGCTGGTCACCGGGTAGACCATCGTGAAGGAGAACTTCTTCCCGTCGCGGTCCAGAACACCGTCGTTGTTCGAATCGGTCCAGCCCGCCTCGCGCAGGAGCTCCCGGGCACGCGCCGGGTCGTGCGTCCATGGCTCCAGGTTCCTGCTGTAGTTTTTACTATATATAAAGAAAGTACCGTTTACTATCTCACCCAGCCCGAAGAGCAGCTTGTCCAGGATGGCCTTCCGGTTGACCAGGTGGGTCATCGCCAGGCGGACCCTCCGGTCGCTGAAAAACGGGCGCTCGGCGTTCCAGCCGATGTAGTTGTAATATGGAAGATAGTACTTCAGTTTGTGGAAGTCCCTGTTGAACTGCTCCGTACCTGTCTGGCGGGCCCACTGGAGGGAGCTCAGGGTCATCACGTCAAGCTCTCCCTTTTTCAGTTTCAGGATGGCCACGTTCGGGTCGGGCACCACGCGATATACGATTTTTCGGATATCGGGCTTCGGATCGCGGAAACGCTCGTTGCGGGCCAGTATGATGCGCTTGCGCGTCTCCCAGCGGTCGAACACATAGGGACCGGTACCGATGGGTTTCCTATTCATGGGATGGGTATTAAAATCAGTGCCGTCATCGTAGACGTGTTTGGGCACGATGGGCATCTCCCCGAGGAGCTCCGTCTGCATGAAATAGGGCCGGCGGCACGTGAACTCCACGGTGTACCTGTTGAGCTTCCTGCACCCGGTCACGTCGATGTAATAGACCTTGAGATGGGTCCCCGCGACTTTCGGGTCCTTGATGCGATCGAAAGAGTAGACCACGTCGTCGGCGTTGAACTCTGCGCCATCACTCCACAGCACTCCTTTCTTCAGATGGAAGCGGTATACCAGCCCACCCTTCAGGACCTCGTAGCGCTCGGCAAGCTGGGGCTTCAGCTCCAGGGTGTCGTAATCGCGATCAAGAAGCGACTCGTAAATGTACTTTGTCACCGCCCCCGCCACGGCTTCAGTGGAAAGAAGTGGATTCAGCGTTCCCGGCTCGGCGCTCAAATGCACGTAAATCGTGTAAGGATCGCGTCCGGCTCCAGTTCCCCCGCAGGATACAAGCAGAAATGACACCATCGTCATTGTAATGACGAAAAGCCACGCGAACCGGCGGTTCCCGGTCAGATATTGTGCGTTTTCGATTGTTTTCACGGGATTCGGGACTCAGCGTTCGCCCGATACAGCCGCGCGGAACGGCGAACTCATTCAGATGAATACCCTCGACGGCATTTGTCAAGACTAATTATCGGACCGGACCGACCATCTTCAAAGAGACATAATACAAGTATCACGCATCACCATAAATATATATATGTTATATGCCATTGTTGTCAACAGGGAAACTGAAACATGACAAAATAATATTTTTGTATCAACATACGAAAGGCCCGGATCGCTATTCATAATTCGCCTAACGCCTTCTCTGCGTAAAAGACCCGATCGATAATACCTGAACCGGTCAGGGCCTTTTTCAATTATGTCACGTCTATCGGCAGAATCTCCCATTTGACCCGCACATAACCCCTCTATGCTTCCACGAAGAGCAAAAATGGCCGTGAAATAACCTGACAAAGCGCAATTTTTGTGGATAGTGTGGATAAATTTGTGGATAAGTTGATAAACCAGGATTAACACTTTTATTTTTTCGTTAGTTATTCATATTGTTCCCGTGCTACCGGCATGTTGGGAAAACACGACAAATCTCATTATTTATTATGCACCCGGCTGCACCTCCTGTATTATTATGTCACATTAATGACAGTTATAATCACACAAATACGTTATTTTTTTATGAATTTCTTTTCTGATTATTGTAAACTTCTTTGCACTGCGTGCCGAAATATATGAGTGGGGAGAATAGACTCCGCCGGGCCGCGGGCAGTACAAAAAAATTAAAAAATGGTTGCTTAAATAAAATTGCGTTCATACTATACACCATACTCGTTGATATCAATTCGGGCATGGAAGCCCGGTTGAGTGGTGTAGAGGTTATAAATCATAAAGGAGTGTTACAATGAAAAGCAGACTTCTTATCATCCTCTTTCTCATCAGCGCGGGCGTCTTTCTCCTATCGACGACACACGTAGTGTTGAACGCGCAGACGGCCGATCAGTCCAAGCAGTCTTCCACCGGAGAGGGAGCGTCGAAGGACCAGATGGACGACCCCGATTCGAGAATGATGCGCCAGGACAACTACCTCGAGAGGTTTACCGCCATCGAGACCGTGGAACGGCTCATGAAGGAAAACATCGAGCAGATTTACCTCCTCCGGGTCATAATTGCCAATTTCCCCGAGTCCGGCTGGAAGGCGGATTACGACAAGCTCTATGAAACCTACAAGAACGGCCTCCAGGACTACTACAAGAGGCGCGTGATCTCTTCGCAGAAAAACCTGCTGGAAAACAAGAAGCAGATCAGCGATCTTTTCAAGAAAGCCAACGAAAAATACAGGAAGGATTCGGAAGACATGCTCGACGTCTGCGCCAAGAGCGTCCTCATCGTGTCGCTGAACAAGCTGACCCGCTACGATCCCGACAAACACAGGCAGCTGAACGACAACGTCATGCGCCTCCGGGTTGGCTACGGCCAGACAGATGACGCCTATGAGGCGACTGTCAATCACAAGTATATTTACTCCATCTACCATTACCGCCAGGCCAAGGCCTACGCGATCGCGATAATGGAAGACCTCATAAACGAGGAAATGATACGGAAGGACTTCCAGGAAGCGGACGAGCAGAAGGCGATCCAGGAGCTCGTATCCAAGAAGAACGGCTTTGATATCCCCACACACAAGGCCGACAACCAGAACAGGATCAAGTCGCAACAGAGGCAACAGCAGTCGAAATAATCCCGGGCCGCAGGACCCGCTCCGCGCGGGACGTCTTCCGGGCGCGGTCCGGACCGGTGGAAGGGAACAGGCGGCGATGAGTATCGCCGCCTGTTTGTTTTACCACCACGGCAGCGGACCGGCCCCGAAACGGGAGCACACACGGCGACACATGCACGACATGAAATTCATCGCTACAATGATAGTCGTATCCATCGCCCTCGCGATACCAGGCGCCATCGACCACTCCGGACCACCCTCCTACCGAGTGGTGCTGGACCCGGGGCACGGGGGCATCGCCTCGGGAGATATCAACGTCCACGGCGACCGGTACGACATGCTCTCCGGGAAGTACCTGGTTCCCTTCGCCGAGGGGGCCGCCCACAGGCGGCTCTGGGAACATGTCCTGGTTTACCAGATCGCCGTGAAGACGAAGAACCTCCTTGACCACTGCTCGCCTTCGGGCGATTTCGGGAAATTCCGCGAAATCCTGAAAAAATTCACGGACGAGGAGCCGGTGCGTATCATCATCGAGCCGCACCTTTCCCGCGGCGACTCAAGCGACAGGAAGAAAATCGCCGAAAGGGCGGATCCCAATGCCGAATTCAGGCTTTACGACTACCCCGACGGCAAAGGCGGCGTGCTTCCGGGAAGGATATCGCGCATCAACGCGCTGAAACCACACCTGGTGGTGAGCCTCCACATGACGCGCGACTATTCCGCGGCGTACCGGGGGATGAATCCAGTCATTGTGGCGCCCTACCCCGTGCTGCACAAGGGCCTGCTCCATATCCAGGGCAAGGTCAATGCACGCGGCTTTTTCAACAGCAGCGGCTATACCGACTGGTTCCAGGAATCGGGAGCGCGCAGTTCCTTCCAGTGGTTTGTAAACGATTCGTCATTCTACTTCACTGGATTTCCACTGACGCGGAAAGGTTCCATGGACTACGGCAAGTTCCGGGGCTACCGTTACAACATGGTGCGATGGGCATATGGCGACGACGACGGGTGGGATAAGACAGCCCGCGCGCACCCGGAGAACAGCCCCTACGCGCGCACCCTCCAGGGATTTATTCCTTCGGGCAGGTTCTGGGAAAGGGAGAATTCGAAGCAGGAGCTGTACCGGAGAAACGGCGGTGAAGAAGGATTCGGCGGCGACAACAATTACGCCACTTCGGAGCTTATCCGCTACATTCTCCATTCGCTTAACATCCGCGGCGAGGACCACCCGCACCAGCGGCTCACCCGGCCGTTCATATCGACATGGTCGGTGCCGCTGCTGGTCAACGCCGTGGCTGCCTTCATAGAGCTGGGCTCCCTGGCGAACAGCCGGCACCGCTACATCCTTGTCCAGAAGCAGGACGAAATAGCGGAAGGGCTTGCCGTGGGAATTTACTCGCTTTTCTCGGGGATGAAACTAAAAAAAAGCCGCTACGCGTACCTGCCGAAGGGGAAAAAAATCGACCTGGAGCGGTACACACTCCCTGATGGCCGGACATACTTCGACGCCGTGGTAAAATGAGAGGGGACGCGATCAATCGCGCCCCTTACGGTATTGCCCAAATAATCAGACCAAACAAGTAGAGACGCGATTAATCGCGTCTCTACAGCAATAGCATTCCTACTTCGCTTCTTCCACGAAATAATTGTTCTGGAACTTTCCGCGGAGCGCACGCCCGTCCTTGAAGGTATAGGTGCCGTTCCCGTGCATGTTGCCGTCCTTCCATTCGCCCTCGTACTTGTCGCCGTCGGGCCACAGGTACATCCCGTTGCCGTTGCGTTTGTCATTGCTGTACTGGCCTATGTATTTCGCGCCGCTCGGGTAGGTGTACGTGCCGTTGCCGTCCCTCGTGTTCTTTTTCCAAGCTCCGCTGTAGGTTTCCTTGTTGGGCCACTGGTAGATTCCATCACCCTCGCGGTGGCTTTCCTTGAACTGGCCGACATATTTTGTCCCGTTCTGGAGCTGGATTGTGCCCTTTCCGTCCGTGCAATCGCCGTCAACGCATTCGCGGGGCTGGTTGCTGGAGCATCCCCACACGAACAGGGATATGATCATCACGCCAAACAGTATCTTTTTCATTACTTACTCCTTGTTGTATTAATCCGTTTCCGCCGGACGCCTGTTACCGGCTGGAACTGCCAGTATAATCACAGCCGAATCGATAATGCAATGATTTTTTTAGCTTTTTTTGCCGTCGTAACGCCCCGCCCAGAGACGCCGGAGCCTTTCCTGTATCGCCTTCTCGCTGCCCTCACCCGTGGGCTCATAGAACACCCTGCCCTGGAGGCCGTTCGGAAGATACTCCTCCGGAACGAAGTGTCCCTCGAAATCATGCGGATACCGGTAATCCTTCGCGTAGCCCATTCTCTTCATGAGCCCCGTGGGCGCGTTGCGCAGGTGGATGGGCACCTCGCCGGCACTGCCCTCCGCCGATTCCTTCGCCTTCCTGATCGCCAGGTACGACGCGTTGCTCTTGGGAGACGACGCCAGGAACGTAGCACACTGGGAGAGGATGATCTCGCTTTCCGGCATGCCGATGTTCTTCACGGCCGTGAGGGTCGATACCGCTATATTGAGGGCCTGCGGTGAGGCGTTGCCCACGTCCTCCGACGCGAAGATGACCATGCGCCGGGCGATGAACTCCGGGTCCTCGCCGGCGAGGACCATCCGCGCCAGGTAGAAGACCGCGGCGTCGGGATCGGAGCCGCGGAGCGACTTGATGAAGGCGGATATAGTGTCGTAGTGGCGCTCCCCCGCGCGGTCGTAGGTGATGACGCTCCGCTGGACCGCCTCCCGGAGCGTGTCCATTCCCGGCACGGCATCCCCCGCGAGGTATGACGCGGTTTCATAGATGTTGAACATGCGGCGGGCATCACCCTGTGCGTACTCGAGCAGCGCTGCGCGCACGTCGTCCTCCAGGCGGATGCCGCGCGCCGCCAGGACGGGATCCCTGGCGACCGCGCCGTCGAGGATAGTGCCGAGCTCCTCAGCGGTGAAGCGGTTGAGGCGGAGGACCCTGACCCGCGACAGGAGCGGCGCTATGACCTGGAAGGACGGGTTCTCCGTCGTCGCGCCGATGAGCACCACATCGCCGGCCTCGACGGCCCCCAGGATGGAATCCTGCTGCGCCTTGTTGAAGCGGTGGATCTCGTCGAGGAAGAGCACCGTCTGCCTGCCGTTCGCCCTGTTCTCCCGCCCGATCTTCAGCACGGCGCGCACGTCGGCCACGCCGGACGATATCGCGCTCAAAAAGTGCGCTTCGAGCCCGCATCGCTCGGCGATGAGGCGGGCCAGGGTGGTTTTGCCGGTGCCGGGGTCGCCCCAGAGGATCATGGAGAAGGACTTCCCCTTCCCGAGGAGGGACGATATGATCTTTCCCTCGCCCAGGAGATGCCGCTGCCCCACGAACTCCTCCAGAGTCTTCGGCCTCGCCCTTTCCGCAAGCGGTACAATTTCTTCGGGCCTGTCCATACGCACCTTCCGCGAAAAAAAAAATCCGGCATAACCGGATTTTTTCTGTTCTATACCAGCCGCTGTCGCGGCCGCATGCTTTCTCTTATTCCGTTACGGGTTCTTCCACCCTGGGGGCCGCAGCCACCTCGCCTTCCCGGGTGTTCACTTTCGCCGTGACAACGCGCTTTCCCCTGGTCTGCGCCGCGAAACGC
The DNA here is from genome assembly GCA_017998375.1 of Spirochaetota bacterium. Classification (GTDB taxonomy): domain Bacteria; phylum Spirochaetota; class UBA4802; order UBA4802; family JAGODF01; genus JAGODF01. The sequence goes on along the minus strand of JAGODF010000023.1, from coordinate 15,374 downwards.
CTCATCTTCTTCACGCGCCTTCTCGCCGCCTCTTCGCGCTTGCGCTTCTTCTCTTCGCTCGGTTTTTCGTAATACCGCCTTCTCTTGAGCTCCTTGAATATGCCCTCAAAGGCCATCTTCTTCTTGAGATTCTTAAAGGCGCGTTCGAGATCGCCGTTTACTTCAACTTCCAATGGAGTAGGCATTATCGGCTCACATCCCCCTTATAATATCATTAATAGCAGCTTGAGACCGTGCCCCGGCCGAACAGAACGTGCCCATCGCGGGGTGGATTTTGTGCAACGCTAAAAATTTATTCAAATACTGTCAATAATTTATTTCCAGGGGCATAATTTTATTGCTGCGCACCCATTCTGCCCGGGCAACCCGTTTTGCGGGCGCTCCAGCCGGCCCACGGCGCACCCGGCAGGTATCACCCTCCTTTTTTTTATTGACCCTGGCGGGTTTGGACGCTACAGTACTCCAGCCTCACACACCACCCCGGCTGCACACGGAGCATGCAATGGCAGAACAGGAAAAACCCGCGAACGGCGCCCAGGCCCCGGAAAAGAAAGTCTCCTTCATAAGGAAGATCAAGGACCGCTTCAGGGAAATCACGGACAGGTTCCGGCGCGTCCTGAACCAGATATACCTGGGCGAGGACACCTACACCCGTGTCAACAAGAAGCTGATCAACGCGATCAAGGTCTTCATCGTGGCAACGCGCAAGTTCCTGAAAGACGGCGGCACCACCAAGGCCTCCTCGATAGCGTACACCACCATCGTATCGCTCATCCCCACCCTCACCGTGGGTCTCACGTTCTACTCGATTTTCTCCGGGGTGAGGAACCAGAAGGAGGAGATATTCAGGCGGATATCGCTCTTCATGCTGGAGCACAATATCCGGCTCAACATCGACCCCATCGTCGACGCCATGTCGGGGCTCATCGACAACGCCGGCAAGATCGGGGGGATAGGCGCCGTCATCATGGTCTTCTCCGCCACCGCGGTGATGCGCACGCTGGAGCAGTCTCTCAACGACATCTGGGGCATTACGAAGAACCGCCCCATCATCCTCCGCATGATCTACTACTGGGCGGCGCTCACGCTCGGCCCGCTGATGCTGATCGCGGGCACCACCGTGGCGACACAGCTCTCGTCCGCGTTTTCGCTTCCGAACTACTACAACGCCCAGTTCGTGGACACCAGGACCTGGGCGGTTGGCAACCAGGCCACCATCAGCGACGCGGCCTCGCCCCTGGAGCTGAAAAGGGAGCCGCTGAACGTAGAGAAGGTGGACTTCGAGAACCAGAAGGTCTACCGCCTGGACCCGGCGACGAAAAACTTCGTGGAAGACGAGTTTCGCATAGAGGAAATCGATTTCAAGAAGGCGGTCTTCCGCGACATGCAGTTCATCGGCAAGACGGGATGGGCAGTGGGCAGGAACGGCATCATCATGACCACGGCGAACGGGGGCGATACCTGGCAGATTGAGAAATGGGGCTCACTGAACTTCAACGACATCCACATGCTATCGCCCCAGAAGGGCATAGCGGTCACCGACAACGGGCTCCTGCTCTCCACGGAAGACGGCGGGAGAAGCTGGAAGGTCAGCGAGTGGGAGGGCTATTCATCGAGCCTGAACCGCATCGCCTTCAGCAACGGCAACGGCATCGTGGCCGGGGACCGGGGCACCATACTGAAAACGGTGAACGGCGGCAAGGAGTGGTTCCTGACCGTGCTGAACGAGGCAAAGCGCAAGAATAAGCACATGAACCTCAACAGCGTTACATTCATCGACGCGGAGTCCGCCTGGATCGTGGGAGACCGGGGAATGGTGCTGACCACCAGGAACGGAGGCGCCACCTGGACCCAGAGGAAGTTCCAGGAAAACGACTTTTTCGCCGTGCACTTCAGGGACCGCAAGAACGGGATCATCGCCGGGGAAAGCGGCATCGTGGTGCGCACCGACGACGGCGGCGCGAAATGGCGCCGCAGCACCGTCGCCAGGAACCGCATCAACCACGTCGTCACTTCCGGCGACAAGACCTGGCTCTTCGGCGACAACGGGCTCGTAAAGAGCTCGACGAACCTCCGCAACTGGAACGGCCAGGAGGGCGGGAGCTTCTTCATCACGATGCTGAACTTCGTCGCGCCGTTCATCATCATCTGGCTGCTCTTCCTGCTGACCTACATGTACTTCCCCTACACCAAGGTGCCCTTCAAGCCGGCGGCCATAGGCGCCGCTTTCACCGGCTCGGTGTGGGTGCTGTTCATTCTCGCGTTCATAGTCTACGTGAAATATTTTTCCGGCGGGCAGCTCGCGATCTACGGGGCCCTCGCGGCGATCCCCATCTTCCTCCTGATGATCTACGCCTCGTCGCTCATTGTCCTGTACGGCGCCGAGGTCGCGTACACGCTCCACCACCCGCACAGCTATTTAAAGCTGAAGACAGTGTTCAGGGAGATAAAGGAGTTCCACGTAATCTACGGGATCACCCTGCTCCACCATGTGTACGGCAAGTTCGAAAACGGCAAGGGGGCGACGACGCAGGCGGAACTGATGAAGCTTTTAGCGCACAAGGCCGAGGAGGTGGAGCACTACGTCGAACTCTTCAAGAAGGAAGGGCTGATCCTGGAAAAGGACGAGGGGAGCTTTCTGCCCACGAACTCGTCGCGGAACGTGGTCATCTCCGACGTGATAGACATGATACACAGCGTGAGCCTGGAAGTGCCCTCCACGGTGCCCGCATCGAACCCGGTGCGGAAGCACATGCATAAAATCCTGCACGAGCTGGAGAAGGCGCGGAAGGAGATCGTGGGAAAAACGACGCTCGCGGACATGCTGGGGTGACGCGGGCGGTCACTCCCTGTAGATGGTGAAGATGTAGTCCAGGAGCTTTTCGCGGTCGCGTTCCGCCAGGCCCGTGTAGGTGAGGAGGCACGTGTTCCCGCCCCGCTCGCGCGAGCACGTGATCCTGCCTATGACATCGATCTTCGCGCCGCCCGCGGGGATGCGCCCCTTGACGAAGGCGCCTTCCTCCAGGGAACCGCGGTAGCGGATGACCGCTTCGCGGTCCCCCAGCTTCACGATCCTGCCCTTTTTCAATTTCACCCTGGTCGAGCTGAAGATCCTGTCGGTCCTGTTCACGTCAAAGACGAAAAACGAGAAGGGTATGCTGACGTCGGCCTCCAGGCACTTGCGCTCCCGGCTCCACGATATCTTCGCGGTGTGCTTGAAGAAGATTATCTGGAGGTCGATGGAGAAATGGCCCAGCACCTCGATCTTGAATTCGTAGGAGGAACCGTGGTCCGCCCAGAAGTAGGCATCCAGGATATCGCCCTGCTCCACGCGGCCGAGGAAGTCCCGGTCCGCCTTGGCGGAAATAAACTGGTCGTGCACGTCGATAACGGAGAGGACGGCGTAGCCGAAACCCTGCTTGTAGACGCGCAGGACGTCGTTGACCTTCAGGTCCCGCGTGGATTTGATCTTCTTCATAATGGAGGAAGCGCCCCCGTCCCGGTGAATGGAAAACGGTGAGCATCCTGCCGCGTGTGGTCGGTTTTTTCAAGTCATTATTGCCATGCGCCGTTTTTTTTGCTCCCGGGGAATTTTTCTCCTTGCGGCTCGCCGCCGGGAAGTGAATGTTTCCGCCATGCCGACATTCATGACACATGCCGTCACCGGCATTGCCGCTTCCCGCGCGACGTTTCCCGCGCGGAACAGCTGCGCGCTGGCGGCACTATCCGCATTGAGCGCCGTGCTTCCCGACATCGACATCCTCGCCTTCGGTTTCGGGATTCCCTACGGGCACTGGCTGGGACACCGTGACTTCTCCCATTCGCTCGCCTTCGCCGCGTGCTGGGCGCTCCTGGCGTCGGCGCCGTTGGCGATCGGGAAGTCCCTGCTGGAGAAGCTCGGATTCGGAGCGTATTTCTTTTTTATTACCGCGCTCCACGGCGTGCTCGACGCCATGACGAGCGGCGGCCTCGGCGTGGCGTTCTTTTCCCCGTTCGACACGGCGCGCTATTTCCTTCCCTGGCGGCCCATCAGGGTCTCGCCCATAGGGATCGAGTCGTTCCTGACGCAGCGGGGGGTGATGGTGATGGCAAGCGAGCTGAAGTATGTCTGGTTACCCTCGGCGGTTGTGATGCTCGCCGGGCTTGCCGTGAGGTTCGCCACGAAAAGGGCGCGCTCCCGGGGCATGATGAAGTTTTCCCTGCCGCTGGAAAAGTAGTTGCACGATACACCCCGCGACGGAAAGAATATGCTGACGGCACGGTTCCCGCTGAAGGGTGATACTATCATACCGCATGCGGACACCGTCGCGTTAAACACAGAAGGCGCGGATGCGCATCCGCGCCTTCACCACATACCGATACTGGAGCCGATATGAACATCACCCGTGACGACCTGAAACTTATCGCTAACACCGTGCGCGCACTCTCCATGGACGCCGTGCAGAAAGCGAACTCCGGCCATCCCGGCATGCCGATGGGCTGCGCCGACATCGCCACCGTCCTCTGGGCGAAGATCATGAACTACAATCCCGCCGACCCGGCGTGGGTGAACCGCGACCGGTTCGTCCTCTCCGCGGGCCACGGCTCCATGCTGCTCTACTCGATGCTGCACCTCTCCGGTTACGCGCTCTCACTGGACGACATTAAAAACTTCCGCCAGATGGGGAGCCTCACGCCCGGCCACCCGGAATTCCGCCACACGCCCGGCGTGGAGACGACGACCGGACCGCTTGGCCAGGGTTTCTCGAACGCCGTGGGGATGGCCTACGCGGCGAAGCTCCTGGCGCAGGAATTCCCCGAGCAGGCACACCTCCTGGACCACCGCATCTACGCGCTCGCCGGCGACGGCGACCTGATGGAAGGGATCTCCGCCGAGGCGGCACAGCTCGCCGGACACTGGGGCCTGGGGAACCTCGTGGTCATCTACGACAGCAACGGCATTTCGATCGAGGGCGATACGATGCTCGCCTGGTCGGAGGACGTTGCGGCGCGCTTCCGCGCCTGCGGCTGGCACGTGCAGGAAACCGACGGTCACGACTTCGACGCGATCGAGAGGGCGATATCGGCCGCCCGCGACGAGCTCTCCATGCCGTCCATAGTCATCGCGAAAACGCGGATCGCGAAGGGAAGCCCGTCCAAGGAGGGGAGTGCCGATTCCCACGGCGCGCCGCTCGGCGCCGATGAAGTGAAGAAATCCAAACAGAACATCGGCTGCTCAGACGAGGGCTTCTGCGTACCCGCGCGCGTGTACGAACTTTTCTCAGAAAGAAAGAAGGAACTGGAAGCAGTCGCGCGCGAATGGTCGGAAAAATTCAATGCCGCCTTGAAGGGCGAGGCCGCCGCGAAGTGGCGCGCGTTCTTCTCAGCGCCGGACGTGAAGGCACTCACGCCGAAGCTCCCGTTGTTCAAGGCTGGCGAGAAGGTTGCCACGCGATCCGCCGGCGGGAAGATGCTGGAGGCGCTCTTCAGGGAAATGCCCAACATCGTAGGCGGTTCGGCGGACCTGGGGCCAAGCAACAAGTCGTTCGTCAAGGGATACGGCGAATCAGGGAAGGGGAAGGTCGGGCGGAACATCCACTTCGGCATCCGGGAGCACGCCATGGGCGCCATCCAGAACGGGATAGCCTACTATGGAGGGTTCCTCCCCTACTCGGCCACGTTCTTCGTCTTCGTCGACTACATGCGGCCTCCCGTGCGCCTCGCGGCGCTCGCAGGCCTGCAGGCAATCTACGTCTACACGCACGACTCGCTTTTTGTGGGAGAGGACGGCCCCACGCACCAGCCGGTGGAACACCTGGCCGCGGTGCGCGCCATCCCCAACCTCACGGTGCTGCGGCCCGCCGACGCCGAGGAGACGCGCGAGGCCTGGCTCGCCGCGCTCGCGAACACGGCCGGCCCCACCGCGCTCCTACTGACGCGCCAGGACATACCCGTGCTCGACCGCGCCGGAGCCGACGGCGTCGAGAATCTTCAGCGCGGCGCATACATCGTGCACAATCCCGACAAGGCGCCGGCGATCGTGATCCTCGCCAGCGGCTCCGAGGTGCACATCTCGGTGGAGGCCGCGAAGATGCTCGCGGCGGACGGCATTCCCGCGCGCGTGGTGTCGTTCCCCAGCTGGGAGCTCTTCGAGAAGCAGGACGTGTCGTACCGCGACAGGGTGCTCGGCCCGGCGGGAACGCGCCGCGCCGTGGTGGAGACGGGACTTTCGATGGGTTGGGAGCGCTACGCGGGAGAGGGGGCGCTCTACGTCACCATGGAGCGCTTCGGCGAGTCGGCGCCCGCGGAGAAGCTCGCCGAGAAGTACGGCTTCACGGCGGCGAACATCGCCGCGCGCGTGAAGAAGCATTTAGGCAGGGGCTGATATCGACCAGCCCTACGCGATCTTCCTCCCGGGCAGGGGGGGCGACGCGTGGAAGACCTCGCTCACCGCGACCGCGCCGTAGCCGTCATCGACGTCGCGGTAAGTCCCCTTCACCTGGAACGCCACCGGGTCAAAGGTGATCACCGACACCGCGACGGACGCGCCGTCTTTCAGACCCTCCAGATATTTCCTCATAGGATTTTTCCTGAACACCATGAGGTCGCCCGCCACCGCCTGGAGCGACATGAGCGGCACCGCCACGGGGTAGCCCGCGGCGTCCATGAAAGCGAGCACCTTCACCGCCTTGAGGCGGGCGTACTTCTCGCGCACCACGCCGTTCATCACGTCGCGGCCGCCGGAGAGCTTCATCGCCCTGCCCTTCGCGAATTTCGAGAGGAGGTTCCCCGAAAGAACATCCAGCGGACTGAGGGCGAACGGCTCCATGATGTCGCTGATGGCGATGGAGCCGGCGTTGCGGATGCCGGTGTACGCGTTGTAGCGGAAGTTCTTCGTGGAGTTGATCCGGTCGACGTAGGCGCCGGTCTTCTGGAAACCGCGGAAATCGCCGCGTATCACGGTGCCGCGGAGCTTCTCGGTGATGACCGCGACGGAGACTTTATCGTACTTCCGGAGGTTCGCCTCGGTCTTCCACATGAGGAAGTTCCCGAAGATGAGGTTCTCCCTGTCCCAGGGCTCTGTCGATATGATGGGCACCACGTTGGGCATCACCCCGTCCGACGTCGCCAGGAACTTCGGCGTCATCTCGCCCTTGAGCGCCTCGAACAGTTCGTCGTTGAGCTTCGTATTCATCGCTGCCTCCATCGCACCTTCATTATTATCATGCAAATTCAGAAATGCTTCCCGTAATTATAATTTCCAGAACACCGCAACGACATCTCACGCGGAGACGCTGAGAACGCGTAGATGTTTTTTACTCCCGCCGCATGAGACCCGACACCACCACGTTTTCCACTCCCTCGCCGTGCGTGATCGCCTCCAGCTCCTTCATCTCCGACTCGCACATGAGCGGCGCGTTCCGCAGTTCGTACGCCATCCCGAGCTCGTCGTATTTCGTGATGCAGAGATTGCTGTACGAGAGGAGATCGAACCGCTCCACGTGCCGCAGCTCGTCCTTTATGAACCGGGCGATGCGCCGGATGTTCTCTCCCGACGCCGTCCATCCCGGGATGACGGGCGTCCGTATCCAGATGGGAATGCCCTTCGAATCGATGTATTTCAGATTGCCGATGATGAGGTCCAGCCCGGCGCCCGTCGCGCGTCGGTGTGCCTCGTCGTCGAGGCTCTTCATGTCGTAGAGAACCATGTCGACGTTCGGGATGATCTCCTCGTACACCTCGCGACGGTTCTGTCCGCAGGTATCGAGCGCCGCGTGCACGCCGGCGGCGCGCACCGCGCGGAGCATCTCCAGCAGGAACTCCTTCTGGAGCGTGGGCTCGCCCCCGGAGAAGGTGACGCCGCCGCCCGACTTCTCGTAGAAGAGCCGGTCCTTCATCACCTCCTCCACGACCTCAACGGCAGTCATCTCCCTGCCGAGCAGCTCTAGCGCTGCGGTGGGACACTCGTGCGCGCATGTCCCGCACGCCTGGCACTTCTCCCGGTCGATGACGATACCGGTATCACCCCATGACAGGGCGCCCCGGGTACAGGCCTTGACGCACGCGAGGTCGCCGATGCAGCGCTTCCCGTGCCACACGAGCTGCGGCTTCGGCGAGAGGCTCTCCGGGTTATGGCACCAGAGGCAGCGCAGGGAGCAGCCCTTCAGGAAGACCGTGGTGCGGATGCCGGGGCCGTCCTCCGTGGAGAACTTCTGGATATTGAAGACCGTCCCTTTCACGCCGCCGCTCATATCCTGTGCGACTCCCGCGCGATAATCTCGTCCTGGATCTCCTTGCCTATCATCACGAAGTAGGCGTTGTAGCCGGTGATGCGCACCAGGAGGTTCCGGTAGCCGTCCGGGTCCTTCTGCGCCGCGCGCAGGGTGTCCGCATCGATGATGTTGATCTGCAGCGCCGTACCGCCGTGTTCGATGTAGGAGCGGATGAGCGCGGCGAGCTTGTCCACGTGCTCACGGTCGCGCACCAGCGAGGGCGAGAGGCTGAAGGTATGCGAGCCGCCGTTGGGCACCGTCTCCAGCCCCAGGTTCCCCACCGACTTGATCATCGCCGTTGGTCCGTGGCGGTCCGCGCCGTTCACGGGACAGACGCCGTTGGAGAGGTACGAGCCGCGCGGCCTTCCGTCAGGCGTCGCAGCGGTCTTGGGCGCGTAGCTGATCCAGTAGTTCCACGAGAGGTAGCCCGCACGGTAGCGCCTGCCGGTATAGGGCGACGTGTACTTTGTCACTTCCGTGGTCCAGTAATTGGACATCTCCCTCGCCAGCGAGTCAGCGTAGGTATCATCGTTGCCGAACTTGGGCGCCTTGTTCACCAGCGCCTGCCGGAGCGCTTCATGCCCCTCGAAGTTTTTCTCTATCGCCTTCACGATCTCGTCCATCGAGAAACGCATGTCCTCGTACACGAGCTTCTTCACGGCGAGGAGCGAGTCGATGGCGGTCCCGAGCGCGATGCCCTCCATGGTGATGAAGTTGTAGCGCGCGCCGCCCTCCGTGATGTCCTTTCCGCTCTCCTCGCAGCCGCGCACCAGCGTCGAGAGGTAGGGGGTCGGCTCGAAGCGCGCGCGGACCTCGTCGGAGAGGTTGTACATTCCAATGAGCGTCTCCATGAGATGCTTCGTCTGCTTCTTCCACGCGGCGAAGAACTCATCGAATGATTTGAAATTCCGCGGATCACCGGTCGCCGGGCCGAGCTTTTCGCCCGTCGCCTGGTCGCGCCCGTTGAAGAGCACCAGCTCCAAGGTCTTCGCCAGGTTGAAGTTCACGTCCACGGTGCCCGAGCGGTCGTTGCCCTGGAGCGTGTTCTCAAGGCAGCCCACCGGTGCGTAGTCCCAGAGCTGGTCCTCGGGCAGGCCCATCCACTTCAATGACTTGATGCTGTGCTCGTCGAAGTTCAGGAGGAAGGGCGCACCCTGCGCCTTGGAGATGATGTCGGCCACGCGGGCGAGGAGCTGGTCCGGGCTTCCGCGGTGGAGCCGCACGTTGGGCTTCGGCTCCAGCATGTTCAGATCCTCGACCACGTCCAGGCAGAGGTAGGTGAAATCGCCCGTGACGTCGCCGCCCTTCCCGTCCATGCCGCCGAGGGTGATAAGCTGGCCGAAGCCGGAGTTGATCCCCTGGTTGGTGCCCACCCTGCCCTGGAAATCGTAGGAGTAGTTGTGCTTGATGAAGAACGACATCAGCATCTCCTTCGCGTTCATTTCGTCGAGCGCGCCTGATGCGATGTCTTTATCGTAGTACGGCGCAAGCAGCGTGTCGAAGCGCCCGTACGAGAGGCCGGCGCCGGGATACGACTCTGCGGCCATGACGAGCATGTGCGTGAACCAGAGCGACTGCAGCGCCTCGTGGAAGGTGCGCGCCGGCTCCCACGGAACGCGGCGGCAGATATCCGCCATGCGGGAGAGCTCCTCGCGGCGCGAGGGAACGGTTTCCTTAGAGGCGAGCTTCCCGAGCTCCGCGGCGTAGCGCGACGCCAGGATGCGCGGCGCCTCGGCGCTGATCATCATCGCCCTCAACTGGGCTTTTTGCCTTTTGCCTTTCGCCTTCGCGAGATGTTCCGTGAAACGATCGGACAGTCCCTTGAAGCCGATTTCCAGCACCGTGCGGTAGTCGGGGATAAGATGTCCGGGCGTCGCGCCGCCGTTGCCGATGCCCACCTCATCGACCTTCTTGACGAGCTTCACATACTTGCCTTCCATTTCGCGCCAGCGCCGCGCCTCTCCCTTCGTGAGTGTGCGCGACAGCGCCGTGTTGTACTGCCCCCCGGCGATGAGCTCGCCGTCGAGTACCTGGACCGGAAGATACTTCGAAACCACCTCGCGGAAGAAGAGCGCCCTGCGCACGGGGAGATCCTCCTTCCAGAAGCCCGCGGGAAGCTCCACGCGCTTCGCGTCGGCGAGGAGCGACTGGCTGTAGCAGTCGAAGAAGAGGAAGACCTCGGGGACCACGCCCCAGTTGTGCGGCGAGTAGACCGTGTCCCAAGGCGCACCGCTGGTGAAGGCCATCACCTCGTTGCGGAAATAGTCGCGCTCGTAAAAGGAATAGTACTCGTCGCGGAGTTTTTTTATACGCGCGGAAAGTTTCTCCGACGGGTTCCACAGCGCCATGCTGCCCTGCGTGTTCGCGTGTGCCATTGTGTCCTCCTGTTGGGTCAAATGATGTCTGATCGGGCAATGCCCGCATTGTCATCGTCAGTTCATCGGCCTGCGCCGATGCCGAGCGACTCGCGCACCCTGCGTTCGCCGTAGTCCAGCGCTTCCGCCATCACGCGACGCGCCGCGTCGGCGTCCTTCAACCTGATCGCGTCCACCAGCCGGCCGTGCTGCTCCACGGTCGTTTCTATCGCCCCCGACAATCCGAAGAAGAGCTCGGTGTACATCCTGTAGACCGGGCGAAAGGAGTTGAAGACGAGCTTGATGACCAGGTTCCCCGAAAGCCGCACCAGCGCCAGGTGCAGTTCGTAGTCGCAGGTTGTCATGTCCTCGGGAGTGATGCCGGCTTCGCGCTCGCGGGAGACGATTTCGTCAAGCGGGGCGATATCGTCCTCCCCCGCCTTTTCCGCCGCGCTGCCAGCCGCGTGGACCTCCACCACTTTCCGGAACTCCATGAGCGGCAGGATGATGCCGGTATCCACTTCCCGGTGTTTCATGATGTGGATGAGCAGGTCGAGCGATGCTTCGGACTCGTAGTCGGATACCACGCTCCCGCTCTGGGGACGCGTGGCGAGGAGGCCAAGCTGCGAGAGCGACTTCACGGTCTCGCGGGCGGTGGCGCGGCTGATACCGTACTTCGCAGCGATTTCACGCTCGGAGGGGAAGCGGCTGCCCGGGGGATAGTCCCCTCCGAGGATGTCCTTCTCGAGACGCCGTACTATGTCCTGGGTGAGGTTCATGTGGTTAAACTGGTCTGACCAGTTTAAATATAGTGAGGAATAGGTCAATCGTCAAGGGCTTTGTCCCCGAATTTTTCAAAAAATTGCGTTCAGGGCTATTCCAGGGACGGCATCCGCGTAGAAACTGTAGATAACTATCCCCCTGAAACGGGGTCGGAGCCCCGGAATGGAGCGTTTTACGCCACAATCGCCCGCCTCCGACAGGGAAATCAGCCGGTTTTCTTCAGGAGGATAACGGTGAGATCATCGGTGAGATCGTCGGTGCCTTGGAAGCGGTAGAAGTCCTCCAGGATGAACTGGATGATCTTTTTACAGGGCTCGGCCGTATCGGCCTCGCCGAACCTTTTCATGAGGCGCTGGATGCCGTACCGCTCGTACGCGGCATTCATCGATTCGATGAGGCAGTCAGAATACAGGAGCAGGAAATCGCCCGGGGCGACCCGGTGGGTGCAGAGGTCGTAGTTGCCGGCGAGCGAACTGATGCCCAAAAAACGCCCGTTGAGATATCCCTCCGCCGCCCCCACGATCTCCACGTCTTTGACGGATGACGCGCGCGCGAGCATCCCGGGGTGGGCTGCGTTTACGTAATTCACGACGCCGTCGTCTATTCGCACGAGCGCTCCCGTGAGATAGTTATCCATGTTGTCTATCTCGGCGATGAGCTCGGCGTTGATGTTCTCCATCACCGTGTTGAGCGGTATGTCCCGCATACCGTTGAAGCAGCGGAACACGATCGATTTCGCGATCATGGTGATGAGGCCCGAGGCGATGCCATGTCCCGAGACGTCGAAGACGGAAAGCCCCAGGAGTGTGCCTTCTTTCTCGTAAAAATCGTAGAAATCGCCGGAAACCCCCGCCATGGGCCTGAACTCGAAGGCCACTTCCCACCCCGGTGTCGCCGGCGGCTTCTTGGGAAGATAGTTCTTCTGCACGTTCACCGCCATCCGCATGTCGCGGTCGGCGACGCGCTTGGCGTTTTCCAGGTTTTCCCGGTATTCGCGGTTTTCCCGTATGAGGGTTGCGCGCTCCACGCATTTTTCAATGGCATGGAGCAGTATCGCCATGTCCTGTATCGGCTTGATGATATAGTCCCAGGCCCCCAGGTGGATCGCCTCGATGGCGTCGCTTATATCGCCCACGCCGGACACGACGATGATGGGGGTTTCCGGGGATTCCTCGCTCAGGCAGGAGAGGACCTCCTTGCCGCTCATGATGGGCATCCGGAGGTCCGTGAGCACCACGTCCGGGGAATGCTTCCTGAACAGCTCCACGCCGCGCCGGCCGTTTTCAGCCTGGATGACGGAGTACTCGCAGTCCTCCAGGTAATCGGATATCCCCTGCCGTATTATCGGCTCGTCCTCTATTGTGAGTACCGAAATTGCCCTGGTATGTGCCATTGGTGTATTTGTAGAACAGGCGCAATGCTTATCATATCACTTGAGGACCGAAAACACGAAAAATCAACAATTTTTTACTTCGTCTATAAAAGGAGTTCCTTCCCGTTTTTTGTTTGCCTGGCGCCTGAATCATGGTAGATTGAATAGCGGGTGCTTCCTATGACATACGACCTGATACTAATCGGCGCCGGGCCTGCGGGGATTTTCACCGCCCTGGAGTACTCCAAGCGCGTTCCCGGCGCGCGGATCCTCATGCTGGAGAAGGGAAAGCGCATCGAGGAGAGGAGCTGTCCCCGCCGCTCCTGGGGCACCTGCAGCCGTTGCGATCCCTGCAACATCACCACCGGATTTTCCGGCGCCGGCGCCTTCAGCGATGGGAAGCTGATCCTGTCGGGCGAGGTGGGAGGTTTCATGGGCGACTACGTGCCCGCGGGCGACCTCCGGGACCTCATCTCCCATGTCGACGGGATCTATCTTTCCTACGGCGCGGACCGGCGGGTCTACGGCACCGGGACCGAGAGCGCGGCTGTTATCGGCCACCTGAAAAAAAAGGCGATCGAGAGCAACCTGAAATTCATCGAATGTCCCGTGCGGCACATCGGCACCGACCGCTGCCGCGACATATACTCCCGGATCCAGGCGGACCTTCTTTCGGGCGGGGTCGATATCCGTTTCCAGAATCCCGTGAAGGACCTGCTGATAGAGGATGGCACCGTGCGCGGAGTCCTCGCCGACCGCGAGTACCGGGCCCCGCGCGTGGTGCTCGCCGTGGGCCGCGAGGGCGCGGACTGGCTGAAGGGGCTGTGCGTGCGCCACGGTATCGCCACGAAGGTGGGCGGCGTGGACATCGGCGTGCGCGTGGAGGTGCGCAACGAGGTGATGCGCGAGGTGAACGAGCACCTCTACGAGAGCAAGCTCATCTACTACACGCCCACCTTCGACGACCGGGTGAGGACCTTCTGCCACAACCCGTCGGGAATCGTGAGCACCGAGTATTACGCCGACAGCCTCGCCGTGGTGAACGGCCACAGTTACAAGTCGGAGGAGCTCAAGACGGAGAACACGAACTTCGCCATCCTGGTGACGAACCGCTTCACCGATCCCTTCAGGGAGCCCATCGAGTACGGCAAGTACATCGCGCGGCTGGGGAACCTGCTCTCGGGCAACAGCATCATCGTGCAGAGGCTCGGCGACCTCACGCGCGGCAGGCGCACCACGGCGGAGAGGCTCTGCCGCAACAACATCCGTCCCACGCTCAAGGACGCGGTGCCCGGCGACTTGAGCCTGGTGTTCCCCTACCGCATCATGCTGGACATCAAGGAGATGATCGGCGCGCTGGACAACATCTTCCCCGGGCTGGAGAGCGACGAGACGCTGATGTACGGCGTCGAGGTGAAGTTCTACTCCAACATCATCCAGGTGGGAAGCGATTTCCAGACGAACATCGCCGGCCTGTACGCCGCCGGCGACGGCGCGGGAATCACGCGGGGGCTCGTGCAGGCGAGCGCCAACGGCGTGGTCCTCGGCAGGACGATACCGGCCCGCTCCGGCTGAAAACCAGGGAGGCGTACAAAAATTGACCGCAGGCGCCGCAAAGTGATGGACAAAAAAAATCGGCGGGCGATGATGTTCCCGTCTTCGGGCGTGGCGCCGCGGGACCGCGGCGCATGAGAGTACGCGTGGAGGACCCTGAATCATGGCTTCGTACAAGATCGACGGCGCGAAATTCCAGTCCATGGAAGAGCTCAAGGAGAGCATCTGGCCCCTGTACCAGGGGAAGATGAGCCGTGAGGAATTCGAAAAATACGTCGAGGAGCATGTACAGGTTGCCGGCTAGCGCGGATCGCTCCCGCAGGCATGGCGCACCGCTTCAGTGAATCCCGCCGGACCGGAACCGTCCGTCACCCGGTACGGGACCTTCGAGTAGTCAATTCCCGAAATGCCGCTCCTCACCAGGTACGCCCGGTCCACCGCGTCCAGCATGCCGAAATCGTTCTCGCTGTCGCCTATTCCCACGGTGAGCGGAATCGTTCCGCTTCCGTCCGCGAAAAATTTCGTGGTCCTTCGCACCGCGCCTTCCTTGGTGGCGCGCGCGTCCCGGAGCTGGTGGAACTTTCCTCCCCAGGGAGCCGTGAGCCCTTTCTCCGCGAGCATCGTCTCCACGGCAGCGACGGCCTCGCGGGAAAGGCGCCGTTCCTTTCCCGCCACAAAAGGCAGGGACGCGCGGCGGTCCTTCGCGAGGAGCGCGCCGTCCCGGGAAAGGCCGGTGTACTCAACGAGCTCGTCCAGGGGCATGTCGGGCAGAGTCACCACGCGCGTCCCGGCGGCCGCCTCGATGGCGGGAATGAAGGAGCGGAGGTCCTCCACGCCGCGGCCTGCGATTTCCGTTCTGTATCCGCCGCCGTCAATCGGGAGGGCGATACCGGCGCCGTTCTCGAACGCGAAGGGCCCGTCGAGTCCCAGCTCCCGGCAGAAAGCCTCCATCTCGCCGAAGGTCTTGCTCGACACCGGCACCAGCGGAACAGCGAGATGCCGCAGGAGTTCCAAACCCGGCAGGGCGTTCCGGTAATCGACGGTGCCGTGCTCCAGCAG
>JAGODF010000316.1 GCA_017998375.1 Spirochaetota bacterium | reverse complement strand
ATACTTGACCCACCCCGCTCTGCCAACTACCATCCCCCTCAATGAACACGAAAGTCCTCACATTCGCCCTTGCGGCACTTGCGCTCGCGCCGGTCACCGGCGCCCCCTCACAGGACTTCAACCGCGCCTTCATCGGCGCGGCGGAGAAGGCGAAACAGTCGGTGGTGAACATCATCATCTACAAGGCCTCGGAGCGGGAGGGCGGAAAGCATTTCGTCAAGACCGGGTACGGGTCCGGCATCATCATAACCCGCACCCTTTGAGCGGCACGTGGGAGAGCGCGATTGGGTGTCGTGTACACCCCTCTGCATTTTCTGATTCCTGCATGGAGTAAGTATTGGCCCACGCGCTCTCCATGGGAATTCCGGTTAAAGTGCGCCCGATAACCGATATCACCCCGCCAGCAACCTCGACGCCGCCCCTTAAACCCCGCCCCCGCTGCGATGACACTGTCGCCCTTGACCGGTTACCGACGTGCAAGTCAGGATGACAACGCCAGGATGGGGTGTAATCAATAATGTGATTGACGCACCCTCACGGGCATTGTATACTTAAATTAGCATGGATATCGAAATGAAGTCTCGTAACTACCTGAACAGGATGGATAAAAGCGCATTCTCGGTCACGGACCTCGCGTCGGCCCACGACGGAGACGTAACCTACTGGCTTTCCAAACCTCCAAAAGACAGGTTCATCGCCCTCGAAATTCTTCGCAGGAGGCTTTATCCCCATGACGCCGTTTCCGGAAGACTTCGAAGATTTTTTGAAATTGCTGAACTCCCACGGCGTTGAATACCTTCTCATAGGCGGATATGCAGTCGCATACCACGGGTATATCAGGGCCACCCAGGACATCGATGTGTGGATCCGGGTGACACCGGACAACGCGCGCCGGGTTACCGATGCTATAACGGAGTTCGGCTTCACTCCCGAAGGAATGACCCCGGAGATGTTTTCCCTGGAAGACAGGGTCATCAGGATGGGAGTGCCTCCGCTGAGAATCGAAGTTCTCACATCCGTATCGGGCGTTGCTTTTGACGAATGCTTCCGGGCCAAGGATACTGTAGACATGGGCGATTATACCATCCCCGTCATCAACCGGGAGATGCTCCTTAAAAACAAGAAGGCAAGCGGAAGACTGAAAGATCTTGCCGATGTTGAAAACCTCGAGAAATCATGAAGGCGCGAAAGCGCTTTCGCGCCTTCACAGTACGATCAAAATAAAAATACTTGACCCACCCCGCTCTGCCAACTACCATCCCCCTCAATGAACACGAAAATCCTCACATTCGCCCTTGCGGCACTTGCGCTCGCGCCGGTCACCGGCGCCCCCGCCCAGGACTTCAACCGCGCCTTCATCGGCGCGGCGGAGAAGGCGAAACAGTCGGTGGTGAACATCATCATCTACAAGTCGTCAGAGCGGGGCGGCGAGCGGCGCTTCGTGAAGACCGGCTACGGGTCGGGTACCATCATCACCCGCGCGGGCCATATCGTCACCAATTACCACGTGGTGCGGAAGGGGAACCGTTACCAGGTGATCCACCACAACGGGCGCGAGTCCGAGGTGAAGCCGTTCGCGGACGGCGAAAACTATCTGGCCGACAAGAAAACCGACCTGGCGGTGCTCCGTATCGACCCCGGGGACGTGACCGTGGAGCCCGTGGCCTTCGACGATTCCGACAACCTGGCCGAGGGCGAGTGGGTCATCGCCGTGGGCAATCCCTACGGCCTGCGGCAGTCGATCACCGCCGGCATCGTCTCGTCGACGGGCCGCAGCGACGTGGGCTTCGCCGACATCGAGGACTTCATCCAGACCGACGTCCCCATCAACCCCGGAAACTCGGGTGGACCGCTTATCAACCTTAACGGAAAGCTCGTGGGTATCAACACCGCCATCCGCACAGTCTCCGGCGGCTACCAGGGCATCAGCTTCGCCATCCCGTCGAACATCGTGCGCAAGGTCTGCACGGAACTCATCCGGGACGGCAGGGTGAAGCGCGGCTGGCTTGGATTTCTCGCGCGCGAGCGGCTTTTCCAGAAGAACGCCGAGCGCAAGTCGGTGGAGATCATCTCCGTGATCAAGGGCTCGCCCGCGCAGGCTGCGGGCTTCGCGCGCGGCGACATCATCCGCGAGGTGGACGGGAAGGAGATCGCCTCCATGGGGAGCCTGGTGAAGATCGTGGGGAGCACGCCGGTGGGCTCCACGCTGAAGATCACCGTGTCGCGCGAGGGGCACCTCCACGACTTCGCGCTGAAACTCCGCGAGAAGACCTACTACCGGAACATCCGGAGGCAGATGGACGACCTCTACGCCCGCTACGGAATCGAGCTTGACGAAAACGCGCGCTCCGGCGAAACCATCGTCTCCTATCTCTCGCCGCTGAAAGAGGGCTACCAGAACGGGCTCAAAAAGGGAGACGAGGTCCTCTCCCTCAACGGGAAGGAGATCACCTCCCTGGAGCAGTTCATCAGGGTCTACTCGAAGTCCCGGAACAGGATCAACAGGATTGACCTCCTGCGGGGGGATACCAGGTTCTCCGTGGAGTTCATCCACGACCTGGAAAAGGACTGAACGGGGAGAACCGATGCCTTACACCGCATTGAAAAAATCAGCGGCCGCCGGGGCCCTTCTCTGCTGCCTTCTCGCGGGAGCGGCGCTCACCGGCGAGGAAGGCGACACCATCCTCGACGACGCGTTTTTCAGCGGGCTGATGGCCACGGAAGCGATCAACCGCGACGGGCGTTTCGACGCGCTGCAGTCGAAGCCCGTAATGGTGAGGGCCGTGGTCAAATCGGTGGACGATATACGCCGCTATGACTGCCCGTACCGCATCACCGCCGTGGACGAGAAGATGGGGAGCAGGATGATATATTTCCTCTTCACGGCAAACGAGCGCCACAAGAGGAGGCTCCGCCCCGGCAGTACCGCCGAGTTCAGGGGGACCTTCATGCTCTACACACCCCTGGCGCTGGAAAAGGACGCGTACATCCTGGACATCAAGCTCGACGACGACTGATTTTTTTATTGAAATGCGGAAATAATTTACTATAGTGTGTTCTGTTATGAAACAATCGATTTTTATCACCCTCACCGCGCTGGTCATCCTCTTCCAGAGCGCCTGCTTCGGCGAGCCCCGCATTTCCTTCACCGAGACCGAGCACAACTTCGGCGAAGTCGATCCCGGCCTGGATCTGAAGCACGTCTTCACGTTCCGGAACGCCGGGACCGGGACGCTCGTCATCAAGAAGATCGAGGCCGGGTGAGGCTGCGCCTCCACCCTGCTCAGCAGGAAGGAGATCCCCGCCGGCGGCGAGGGAAAGATTGAAGTGACATTGAGCACCGGAACGGAACCGAGGGACCTCGTGAAACGGGTGTACGTGCACACCAACGACCGGGCGAAAGACGTCGTGAAGCTCAGATTGTCCGCGAAGGTCACGGCGAAATAGATGCCCTTCCCCGTCACACTGCCGGGCCTTCCCGTGCCCTACGGCGCCACGCCGGACGACCGCGGCGCCCAGTTCGCGATCTTCAGCAGGCACGCCACGGCGGTCACGCTGGTCCTCTTCGACTCTTCGGCGCCCGGTTCCACCTTTACCGAGATTCTTCTCGATCCGAGGAACAATAAAACCGGCGATATCTGGCACATCCGCGTGGAGGGCGTGAAGGAAGGCCAGCTCTACGCATACAGGATCGACGGCCCCTACGCTCCGCCGGAAGGACATCGCTTCAATAAACACAAGCTCATTCTGGATCCCCATGCCAGGGCCGTTACCGGCAATTTCCAGTGGAAGCTCTCCGACGCGCGCGGCTTTGATCCCGGGTCCCCGGAAGGCGCCGACTCGTTCTCCATGGTGGACAGCGCGCCGGGCGCGCCGCGCTGCATCGTGACGGACCTCTCCTCCGACGGCACCGCGCCTCCACTCGGCGTCCCGTTCAGCGAATCGGTGATATACGAGCTGCACGTGAAGGGCTTCACCTGCCACGGTTCGTCCGGCACGGCGCGCGGGGGCACCTTCATCGGCCTCACGGAGAAGATACCGTATTTGAAGGAGCTGGGCGTCACCGCGGTGGAGCTCATGCCCATAATGGAGTTTGACGAGGACGAGCCGATCAACGTGAACCCGCTCACCGGGGAGAAGCTCAAGAACTACTGGGGCTACAGCACCATCTCCTTCTTCGCGCCGCGGGGACGATACTCCCACTCGGGGAGCACGGGCGAGCAGGTGCGGGAGTTCAGGGCGATGGTAGACGCGCTCCACCGCGCCGGCATCGAGGTGATCCTCGACGTGGTGATCAACCACACGGCCGAGGGCGACGAGATGGGACCCACCCTCTGCTTCCGCGGCATCGACAACTCGATCTACTACATGCTCGGCGACGATCGCCGGAAATACCGCAACCTCTCGGGCTGCGGCAACACCTTCAACTGCAACCACCCGATCGTCCGCAACTTCATCCTGGACTGTCTGCGCTACTGGGTGATGGAGATGAAGGTGGACGGCTTCCGCTTCGACCTCGCCTCCATCCTGGGACGCGACCAGGAGGGAAACATCCAGCCGAACCCGCCGCTTTTGGAGTGGATCGCCGAGGTGCCCATACTCGTCAACACCAAGATCATCGCCGAGCCCTGGGCCGCGGCGGGCGCATACCAGGTGGGCGGCCTGCGGGGCCGCCGGGTCGACTGGACCGGCCG
>JAGODF010000317.1 GCA_017998375.1 Spirochaetota bacterium | reverse complement strand
GTATAAGTTATACCATGCTCCTGTCGCAAACAACATTTATCAGTGTATCTGCCTCATTTATTTACATGGATACTGAAATAAAAGACCAGATCCTACAGGAAGCGTATCATACTTTCGGGGGAAACTCAATGATTTCATTATTTTACCGTCCCACCAGTTCCCCAGTTACCCTGTCAGTTGGTTTGCGCGTACAGTATCTGAAACATTATTTCCGTACGGAAGATTCAAAACCAGCAAATACATTAACTAAAGAGGATTCATCCATGCACAACCAGCGCGACCTCTTCTACGGCCTGATGTTCACCGCGGTCTATTCCTTCGAAATTTGATCCCTTGCCACGGTGCCGTGTGGATGCGTCCACCGGCACCGTGAATCGTACCCGGAAATCACGTACATCATACCGCCCGCCCCGGTTTCATCATTAGCCGTTTTCATTTACAGTTTTTGTCGGTAAAAAATTTGCCAGTCAACCATTGACGTTCGCGTGTCGCCATGATATATTAGTGTTTACTAACATTTGAATTAAGGCGCGGCAACATGAATGTAAAACCTGAACGCAAGGTGGAGATTATCGACGCGGCGCTCCGCCTCATCGACAAGAAAGGGATCCAGAACCTCACCACCAGGAACCTGGCGCGGGAGGTGGGGATCACCGAGCCGGGGCTCTACCGCCATTTCAGGAACAAGGAGGATATCCTCGCAGGGATCCTCGCGATGTTCAGGAACGCGAACGTGGTGTCGATGGAAGAGCTTGCATCACGCGGAGGGCTGCCGCTCGATACGATAGGCGCCCTGTACCTGGAAAAGCTTCGCCGGTTCGAAGCAAACCCGTCCCTCGCGGCGGTGATATTCTCCGAGGAGATCTTCCGGAACAGCCGGAAGCTCTCGAAGGAGATCTTTTCAATAATGGAGATGACCAGCGAAGGCATAGAGGCGCTCCTCCGCGACGGCGTGAAACGCGGGGAACTGCCCGATGGCACTCCTATCGGTGAACTCGCGCTTATCGTCATGGGCTCGTTCCGCATGCTCGTGAAACGCTGGCACCTTTCCGGGCGCGCCTTCGGGCTGGAGAAGGAGGGTGCGTCCCTCTGGAAAACGCTCAGATCACTGTTGTCGGGCAATGCTGCATCACACAAATAAACCGGGAGGATTCAAGAGATGATACGACCACACCTGCGCGCGATACTTCTGTTCCTGCTCGTGCTCTGCTTCGGGGTTCTCATTTTCGGGGGCTACCTTATCAACCGCGAAAAGCCGCCAATTCCCGTCACCGTCCGCTCCGAAACGGGGGAGACCCTCTTCACCGGCGATGAGATCAAGGCCGGACAGAACTACTACTTCAGCCGGGGCGGCCAGCATATCGGCAGCATCTGGGGACACGGCTCCTACCTGGCGCCGGACTGGTCCGCGGACTACCTGCACAGGCTGGGGCTCTACACGGCGGCCAGCGTCTCGGGCCTGGAGACGGAGAAGGCCCGCGCGTTCACCCAGGGCGATTTCGACGCGTTGGAGGCGGTGAAAAAGGCGGAGCTCGGCGCCATCGTCGCCTCGGAGCTGCGGAAGAATCGCTATGATGCATCGAAGGGCGAGCTCGTCTACACGGCGCGCCAGGCCGAGGCCTTCCGTCACCTGCAGCAATATTATACCGATCTCTTCGTGAAAGGCAACGACAGGATGGGACTCCAGCCCGGCATCGCCAGGAACGAACGGGACGGCTTCCTCATATCGAGCTTCTTCTCCTGGCTCGCCTGGGCCGCCGTCACCGAGAGGCCGGGCAGGAACGTGACCTACACCACCAACTGGCCCTACGATCCCCTGGTCGGCAATCACCCGACGCCGGACATGGTCATCTGGTCGATCGTGAGCGTGATACTGCTCATCCTCGCACTAGGCGCCGTGCTCTTCTTCTACACCCGGTACATACGCGAGGACGAGTACGAGGCGAAACCGGTGCCGCTGGCGGAACCGTCGCCCACGGCGAGCCAGAAGGAACTGGTGCTCTACTTCATCGCGGCGGCGCTGCTCTTTATCGCGCAGATAGGGACCGGCTCGGCCACGGCGCACTACACCGTTGAGGGAACGAAGTTCTTCGGGCTGAACATCGCCTCGATCCTCCCCTACGCCGCGCTCCGGACCTGGCACATCCAGCTCGCAATCTTCTGGATCGCCACCTGCTTCCTCGCCGCGGGCCTCTTCATCGGGCCATTCGTGGGCAGGGAGCCCAAAAGGCAGGGAACGCTGGTCGTGGTCCTTTTCGCGGCGGTGGTGGTCGTGGTGCTCGGCACGCTTGCCGGCACCTGGCTCTCCGTGCAGGGCATCTTCGGCGACGACGGGTACCTCCTGGGACACCAGGGATACGAGTACATAGAGCTGGGGCGCCTGTGGCAACTCCTGCTCATCGCCGGGATGATCATCTGGCTTTTCCTCGTGCTTCGTGCCATACTGCCGGCGCTGAAAAACGAGAAGGACCGCGGCGGGCTCACGCACCTGCTCCTCTACAGCTCCATCGCCATCCCGCTCTTCTACATGGCGGGCCTCATGTACGGCAGGGGCGCGCACCTCTCCGACGCCGAGTACTGGCGCTGGTGGGTGGTGCACCTCTGGGTGGAGGGTTTCTTCGAAGTCTTCGCCACGGTGGTGCTGGCGTTCATCCTGTCGCGGATCGGCGCGGTGAGTGAAAAGTTCGCACACACCACGGTGTACCTCGCCATCACCCTCTACCTGGGTAGCGGCGTCATCGGCACCTTCCACCACCTCTACTGGTCCGGGACGCCGGGGCCCATCATGGCGCTGGGCGGCGTCTTCTCGGCGCTGGAAGTGGTGCCGCTCACGCTCCTGGGCTTCGAGGCGGCGATGAACCTGCGCACCATCGAGAAGGCGGGGCCCGCGTACGAGTACCGCTGGCCGCTCTACTTCTTCATATCGGTCGCGTTCTGGAACCTGGTGGGAGCGGGCGTCTTCGGCTTCCTCATCAACCCGCCCATTGTCCTGTACTACATCCAGGGAATCAACACCACGCCCATCCACGCCCACACCGCGCTCTTCGGCGTGTACGGGCTCCTGGCCATCGCGCTCGCGCTCTTCGCCGTGCGCCACATTTTCCGGAAGGACGCCTGGTCCGATTCCCTGCTCAAGTGGAGCTTCTGGGGCCTCAACGGCGGCATCTTCCTCATGACGGTCCTGAGCCTCATACCGTCGGGATTCTACCAGTTCTATCACGCGGTGGACCGGGGCATGTGGTACGCGCGCAGCCCGGAGATCGCCACGAGCGACTTCATCCGCACCGCGTCGTGGCTCCGCATGGGGCCGGATATAATTTTCGCGACGGGCGCCTTCCTCCTGCTGGCCTTCCTCCTGCGGGGAACCTGGCTCTCGTTCCTGAAAAAGAAGTGAGGAGGATGACATGAAACCGACCGACATACTCAGGGAAGAACACGTGCTCATCCTGGAGATGCTGCGGGTGGTGAACGCCGCGTGCGAGAAGATCGACCGCGGCGAAATGCCCGATACCGCCAGACTCGCCTCGATGATAGATTTCATCCGCAATTTCGCGGACAAATGCCACCACGCGAAGGAGGAGACCCTTCTCTTCCCGGCACTTGAAAAGGCCGGGATCCCCCGGGAGGGCGGCCCCGTGGGCGTGATGCTTCACGAGCACGTCCTGGGGCGCGGGTACGTCAAGGGGATGGATGAAGCGCTCGGCAAGATGAAAGCCGGCGACGCGAAGGCGGCCGTTCACTTCATCGAAAACGCCCGGGGCTACACGACCCTGCTCAACGCGCATATCAACAAGGAGAACAACGTGCTCTTCATGATGGCGGAACAGAGGCTGGGCCCCGCCGAGGAGAAGGAGCTCATGGAAGGATTCGAGCGCGTGGAGCGCGAGGAGATCGGCGAGGGCGTCCACGAGAAGTACCACGCGCTGCTCCACGAGTTGCGGGACGCGTATATGGGGTGATAATGCCCTGACTTGAAGAGGTTTGCCATGAAGACATTCAACTGGAGAAGAATCATGCTGGTCGTCCCGCTCGCGATCGCCGTATCCGCGGTTGGAACGGAACGCGCGAATGCGCACTGCGACACCATGGACGGCCCGGTCATCATCGACGCGAAGAAGGCGCTCGATACCGGCAACGTGAATCGCGTGCTCGCCTGGGTTAAAAGTGCCGGCGAGGATGAGATCCGGAAATCCTTCGCGAAAGCTATCGAGGGAAGAAAGAATGCGGCCGGCAAAGATGCCGCGGATCTCGCCTTCTTCGAAACGCTGGTGCGTGTCCATCGTGCCGGCGAGGGCGCCGGATACGAGGGGATCAAGCCGGCCGGTTCCGAGCTTAACCCCGCCGTGAAGGCGGCAGACCGGGCGATCGAGGACGGGATGGTCCAGCCGTTGATCAACCTTCTCACAAAAAACCTTTCCGATAAGGTGAAGGAAAAGTTCACCGGGACGATCGGCAGGAAGAAATATAATCCGGACGATGTCGCGGCCGGGCGTGAATTCGTGAAGGCATACGTGGAGTACGTCCATTTCGCGGAAGGCGTATACAACACAATCACCCGCGCCGGTGGCCATCACGAAGCCGAAGGGCATGGTCACGCATCCGGCCATGGCGGGCACGAGGCGCATCTTCCGATCATTCTCTCCGGCCTGGCGGGTCTTTTCATCGGTGCGGGATTGATATTTGCGATCCAGAAG
>JAGODF010000315.1 GCA_017998375.1 Spirochaetota bacterium | reverse complement strand
AGGATGCTCACGCGCCACATCAGGAACAGGGGCGCCATGCGCGCCGGCATATTCCTCGACAGGAAGGGCGCCATGGACCGCCTGATGGCCCATCCGAAGATGGACGGCCTTGACCTGACCGGGAAGGTCGCCTGCAGAGAGCCGTACGCCTGGGGGGATATCGATCCGGCGAAGCCCCTGGTGGCGGTGTTCGATTACGGCGTGAAGCGGAACATCCTCCGCCTTCTCGCCTCGCACGGATTCTCGGTGATGGTTTTCCCCGGGAGCACGCCGCTCGCCGAAGTGCTGAAGTCTCCGGTGAAGGGAATCTTCCTCTCCAACGGCCCCGGCGATCCCGACGCGGTGCCGGGCGCGAAGGAGCTGGTACGCGCCATAGTGAAGGAGGAGATCCCGTGCTTCGGGATCTGCCTGGGGCACCAGCTACTGGGGCTGGGCCTCGGCGGCCGCACCTACAAGCTCAAGTTCGGCCATCGCGGCGCGAACCAGCCGGTGAAGAACCTGGACACCGGGAGCGTGGAGATCACCTCGCAGAACCACGGCTTCGCGGTGGATTACGAATCACTCGGCAGGTCGGCGGAGGTCGATATCACCCACGTCAACCTCAACGACAATACCGTGGAAGGGCTCCGTCACAGGAAGCTCCCCGTCTTTTCAGTGCAGTATCACCCCGAGGCATGCCCGGGTCCCCGCGACTCGCGGTACCTCTTCAGCCAGTTTTACACTCTCGTAACCAGATAGACTTTTTGTATCGACAAAAACCAGAGGGCGCAGTATCTTTATCATACACTCAAGGGAGGACATCGACCGTGCCGACATCCGCAAAAAAATCCGAAACGCTGTGGAACGATATCATACTTTCATCGAAAAAGAAGCCTTCATTCGGCGAGAACGCGCTGGTGGTTCTCGAAAAGCGCTACCTGGCGAAGGACGGCGAAGGGAGGGTGATAGAGACTCCGGTGGAGATGTTCTCGCGCATCGCCCGCTTCATCGCCTCCGCCGACCTGGCCTACGGAAAATCGCTCGGCGACGCCGGCCGCGCCGCGGACCGTTTCTACGAAATGATGGTGGACTGCGAGTTCATGCCGAACAGCCCCACTCTGATGAACGCCGGGCGTCCCCTGGGACAGCTCGCCGCCTGTTTTGTCCTCCCGGTGGAGGATTCCATGGAAGGGATCTTCGATTCAATAAAGAACATGGCGCTCATTCACAAGAGCGGCGGAGGCACCGGTTTCTCTTTCTCGCGCCTGCGCCCCAAGAACGACATGGTGCGCTCCACGGCGGGCGTCTCCAGCGGCCCGGTGTCGTTCATGAACATTTTCAACACCGCGACCGAGACCATCAAGCAGGGAGGCACGCGCCGCGGCGCCAACATGGCGATTTTAAACGTGGACCATCCCGACATCCTGGACTTCATCCAGGCGAAGAAGGACAACACGCACCTGACGAACTTCAACTGCTCCGTGGCCCTCACCGACGCGTTCATGAAGGCGCTGGAGGAGGACGGCGAGTACGACCTGGTGAGCCCCAAGAGCGGCCGAGTGACCGGAAAGCTCCGGGCGCATGACGTCTTCCGGCTCATTGTGGAGATGGCCTGGAAGAACGGCGAGCCCGGCATCGTCTTCATCGACAGGATCAACGACGCGAATCCGCTGAAGAAGGTGGGGCTCATCGAGAGCACCAATCCCTGCGGAGAGCAGCCGCTCCTGCCCTACGAGTCGTGCAACCTGGGTTCCATCAACCTGACGAGGGTGCTCGAGCGTGAGAACGGCGAGTACGTGATCAACTATGACAAACTCGGGCGGCTCACGGCCGACGCGGTGCACTTCCTGGACAACGTTATCGACCTGAACCGCTACCCGCTGGATGTCATAAGCGAAACGACCCGCTCCAACCGGAAGATAGGACTCGGCGTGATGGGCTTCGCCGACATGCTGATACGCCTGGGTGTGCCGTACAACTCCGAGGAGGCCATCGTCATCGCCGAGAAGGTGATGGCACACATGCAGGACGTGGCGCGCGAGACCTCGCGCGCCCTCGCCGAAGAGCGGGGCGCCTTCCCCAATTTCGACAAATCGGAGTTCGCGGAGCGCGGCGAGTCGCCGCTGCGGAACGCCACCGTCACCACCATCGCGCCGACCGGAACCATCAGCATCATCGCAGGCACCTCCAGCGGCATAGAGCCGATCTTCGCCCTGGCATTCGCGCGGAACGTCATGGACAACAACGTGCTGGTGGAATCGAACCCCCTCTTCGAGGAGATAGCCCGGGAGCAGGATTTCATGAGCGAGGAGTTGATGAAGGCCGTCGCAAAGACCGGTTCCGTGGCGGACCTGGACGAGGTGCCCGAGAAGTTCAGGAAGATTTTCGTCACCGCCCACGACGTCTCTCCGGAGTGGCATATCCGCCTCCAGGCCGCCTTCCAGAAGTTCACGGACAACGCAGTCTCCAAGACGGTCAACTTCCCGCATGACGCCACCGTTGAGGACATCGAGACGGTCTACCGCCTGGCGCACAGGCTGGGCTGCAAGGGCGTCACGGTCTACCGCGACGGTTCCCGCGACGCGCAGGTGCTGGAAATCCAGCGCGAGAAGCTGGAACCGACGGCGGCGCCCGCGGAAGGGCGGGTTGGCCCGCGGCCGCGCAAGGACGTCACCTGGGGCATGACCCGGAAGATGAACACCGGCTGCGGCTCCCTCTATGTGACCATCAACGAGGACGAGGAAGGGCTCTTCGAGGTCTTCGCGCAGATGGGCAAGGGAGGCGGCTGCGCCTCCAGCCAGACCGAGGCGGTGAGCAGGCTGATATCGCTCTCGCTTCGCAGCGGCATCGACCCGGAAAAGATAGTGAAGCAGCTCAAGGGCGTGCGATGCCCCAACCAGGCGTGGGAAAAGGGCGGCCGCATCTACTCGTGCGCGGATGCCATCGCCAAGGCGCTGGAGCGTTACATCGGCCAGGACAGCCGGAAGGGCTTCGCGCCCGACGAGACCGCCAAGGAACAGGCTGAAACCAACGGCAAGGGGAGCGATACTGTCATGGTGGGCGTCTGCCCCGACTGCCACGGCCCGCTGGAATTCGAATCGGGCTGCTCGGTGTGCAGGCTCTGCGGTTTTTCGCGCTGCGGGTAGGAGTGGGTGATGGGAAGCACGTGGGTTCCCGGCTCCCTTGCGGGAACCACGCGATGTGTGTCGGATTGATGCGGCTAGTGCGGGTTTGAGTGCTTTTATGTGAGGAGTCTGGGGGGGATTCCCCAATACAGCACCCAGGCAGTGACGTTTTCTATATCAATTTGCATTATTGCATAGTTCTGGCACCGATAATTATCACCATGTTCCATAATCAATTCAACTAAGTCACAAAGGAACCTTTCCACAGCAACCGCAAGAATAAACGAAACACTCAACTTAAACACCTTCCTCTCATCAATGAACATCTCATACTCACCCGGTCGCAGGCACACGTGAAGCCTGCGCTTCACGGCACCGCCGTCCCGCTCCTGGTACCTGACTCCCTTCAATGAAGACGCGTATTCCCGGTGTACCAGCGCCATCCTGTGCATCAGTGAGGATATCAGCGCCGAACGGGAAATCCCCCTTTCCACGGCTGAAGCCGTGAGTTTGTCAATTATCGCGGATTCCAAATACACCGTTGTCTCAATTTTCACCATATTTCCTCCGAGTATATTATCTCCCGTACTACATACGATAATCGGGTCTCCAAAATTAAATTTTTTTCCAATCAGCTGAGGAAAATAATCCCCGCACGTTGAATAATTGTATATTTCCTGATACTTTAGTATCCAGCACGTCAACAGCATCGGTGTTTTCTTACTACATGATCTGCAGTCCGGATGATGATTTATCATTCGCGTCAAAGATGAGTACGATAAGATTCTCCCCTCTCGTTCACAGCGAGGGGAGATGCGCTAACGATTTTCGTGAGTGAAATTTGCACCCTGTCAAGGGTACGCCATGGAGGTCTCTCGTATGAAGAAAGCCCTGCTCATCATCCTCTGTACAGTTCTCACGCTGTCGCTCGGCAGCTACCTCTGCCTGAGGAGCTTCGTCCCCGATTACTGCGCCTCCATCACCGCGCCGTCCCTGAAGGGAAAGGTCACCGTGGAACGGAACCGCTTCGCAGTGCCCACCATCACCGCTGAAAACGAGGACGATCTCTACTTCGCGTGGGGCTTCGTGAACGCACAGGACCGCCTCTTCCAGATGGAAATCACCCGCCGGGCGGCGCAGGGAAGGCTTGCCGAGTTCGCGGGGGAATCGAAGCTGAAGACGGACATCTTCCTGCGCGCCGTGGGATTTTTCGAGATAGCGAAGAGGGAGGTGGCGCGCACAGATCCCGCCGTCGTCAAGCTCCTGCAGAGGTACGTGGACGGCGTCAATCATTACATCGAGCACGAGAAGACACCGCTCTACGTGAGGCTCCTCGGCCTGAAGAAGGAGCCCTGGACCGTGGCGGACGCGGTCTCCGTGTCGATGATGCTCAACTGGTCCCTCGCCTACAACATGAGCCACGAGATACTGAATCTCCGACTCGCGCAGAAGCTCGGCAGGGAACGCGCCGCCGCGCTCTTCAACCTCATTCCCGCCGGGACGCCCACCATCCGCGAGGGCCACACGACCCCTGGCGCAGACGAACGCCTGGTCGCAACGCTGCGGGAGCTCGGACCCCTTGCCGGCTCCCGCTCGGCGAGCAACAACTG
>JAGODF010000313.1 GCA_017998375.1 Spirochaetota bacterium | reverse complement strand
ATGGTACACGGCGCGCGGCCGAGCGTCCGCCCTTTCACCGGAGCCTTCCGCCGTCCCCGAGACCGAGTAGGCCCTCCAATTTCAGCTTGACAAATAGCTTATCCAGCAAAACCTGATTGTCTGCCTGCGGCCGCGCGCGACGGGAATTCCGTGCCGCGATCGCGCGCGGGGAACGATTGGTAAAGGGTGCTGATACATGTTTCACGACAGGACATACTGCGGCGAGGTGACCTCCGGCGACGTGGGGAAAACGATCGTCGTCTACGGATGGGTCGACAGGAAACGGGACCTCGGGGGAATCACCTTCATGTGGATCCGTGACGTCACGGGGCTGGTGCAGGTGGTGGCGGATTCAGCGGCTGTGTCCGAAGAGTGCCGCCTGGGCGCCGAAAGGGCGCGCAGCGAGTTCTGCGTGCGCGCGACGGGACAGGTGCGGCGCCGCACGGCCGAGAACATCAATCCCGATCTTCCCACGGGAGAGGTTGAGATAGTCGCCGCGAACTTTGAAGTGCTCAGCACCTCCGAGCTTCCGCCCTTCGCCGTCGATTCGCATGACACCCTGGCCGAGGATATCCGCCTGAAGTACCGTTTCCTGGACCTGCGCCGCGCGGAAATGCGCGACGCAATGATCATGCGCCATCGCGTGATGCAGGCGGCGAGAAACTACTTCACCGAAAAGCGCTTCATCGAGATAGAAACGCCGATGCTCAACAAGTCGACGCCCGAGGGGGCGCGCGACTTCCTGGTCCCCAGCCGCATCAACGGCGGCATGTTCTACGCGCTCCCGCAGTCGCCCCAGCTCTTCAAGCAGATCCTCATGGTCTCCGGCTTCGACCGTTACTTCCAGATCGTGAAATGCTTCCGCGACGAGGACCTGCGCAACGACCGCCAGCCGGAGTTCACGCAGATAGACCTGGAGATGTCTTTCGTCGATACCGGCATGGTGATGGAGATTATCGAGGGCTCGCTCGGGGTGATAGTGAAGGCCGCCACCGGCAGGGAGATAGAGCTTCCCGTGAAACGGATCACCTACGACGAGGCAATGGCGCGCTTCGGAAAGGACGCGCCGGACATGCGCTTCGGCCTGGAGCTCGCCGACGCGGGCGATATCTTCAAGTCCTCGCAGTTCAGCGTATTCGCGTCGGCCCTGGCGGCGAAGGGCGTTGTCAAGTGCTTCGCCCTTCCCGGCGGCGACGCCGTGTCCCGCAAGATGATCGACGAGTACGCCGAGTTCGTGAAGATTTACCGCGCGAAGGGACTCCCGTGGACGCGCTTCCGCGGCGGCGCCTTCGACGGCGGCATCGCGAAATACATATCCGACGAGGAGGGGAAGGCGCTTGTCGGGAGGATGAAGCCCGCCGACAACTCGCTCATCTTCTTCGCCGCCGACTCGCCCGGCGTGGTGAACGACGCGCTGGGGAACCTCCGCCTCCGCGTGGCGCGCGACATGAAGCTCGTCGACGAGGACGCGCTGAATTTCGTCTGGGTGACCGACTTCCCGCTCCTGGAGTACAGCGCCGAGGACGGGCGTTGCTACTCGAAGCACCACCCCTTCACGTCGCCGCGGCCGGACCACGTGAAACTGCTTGACACCATGACGCCGGACACGGTAGAACAGATCAAGGCCCAGGCGTACGATATCGTCCTCAACGGGGTGGAGATCGGCGGCGGGTCCATCAGGATCAGCGACACCGTCCTCCAGCGGAAGATGTTTTCCGTCCTCGGCATCAGCGAGGAGGAGGCGAAGGTGAAGTTCTCCTTCCTGCTGGACGCGTTGAAGTACGGCGCGCCGCCCCACGGCGGCATCGCTCTGGGCCTCGACAGGATCATGATGATTCTCCTCAAGAGAGCCTCCATCCGTGACGTCATCGCCTTCCCGAAAACGCAGAGGGGCCAGTGCCTCATGAGCGAGGCGCCGTCGCCCGTCGCTCCCGAACAGCTGAAGGAGCTATCTATCGCGCTGGTTGATAAGTAGGATGGAGGGGAACCGCTTCGAAATAGACGACATCGCGCTGTACCGGAGGATCTGCGGCTTCAAGGACCGCAACCTGAAGACAATCGAATCGGTTCTGGACGTGCATATCATCCCCCGGGGAAACACGCTCATGGTGGACGGCGGAAACCAGGCCGCGGGAGCCGCGATGAAGCTCCTGCACGTGATGAGCGATTACCTCCTGGGGAACGACGCGAAACAGGAGCTCGAGGAGTTCGACGTGAAATACCTCGCGCGCACGGTCGCTTCGGGGCGCGACATCCGGGCGGCCGATATCAACCGCTTCAAGATCACCATCGCCGAGTCGGGGCGCTCCGTGGTGCCGCGCACCGTCAACCAGGCGGAGTACATGTCGTACATCCACAAGAGCCCCATCACCTTCGCCATCGGGCCCGCCGGGACGGGGAAGACCTATCTCGCCGTGGCCGTGGGACTCCAGATGTTCCTCAAGGGTTCGGTGGAGCGCATCATACTCACCAGGCCGGCCGTGGAAGCTGGTGAGAATCTCGGATTCCTTCCCGGCGACCTCATCCAGAAGATCAACCCGTACCTGCGCCCTCTCTACGACGCGCTTTTCGATCTGCTCCCGTACGAGCGCGTGTCATCGCTCATCGAAAAGGGGAACATCGAGATCGCGCCCCTGGCGTACATGCGCGGGCGCACACTGAATAGGGCCTATATCATCCTCGACGAGGCGCAGAATACGACGATCTCCCAGATGAAAATGTTTTTGACGAGGCTGGGAAACGATGCCAGGATCGTCATCTCGGGCGACGTGACGCAAATCGACCTCGAAAAGCCGGGGAAGTCCGGACTGCTTCATTCCATGAAGATACTGCGCGACATCAGGGAGATATCGTTTATGGAGTTCACCCGGGAGGACATCTGCCGGCATCCTATCGTGGAAAAGATCGTCGCCGCGTACGACCGGCACGCAAAAAAGGACTGACGCGACAGCCATGCTCAAACAGCTGAAATATTTCCGGCGGCGTTTCGCAAAATCGTTCAGGAAACCGCACGTCCGCATATCCCTTCTGCTCACGACCTGCGTGTGCGTCACCTCGACGGTGCTGCTTTCCATCGGCATCATGGGGAGGACCTACCGCTACAACATCGGGGACATCGCCCGGGAGGATATCCGCGTCATCCACGACATACGCTACCAGGTCGAGGTGGAGACGCAGCGCAAGAAGGAGAAGGCCGCCGAGCAGACGCCCCTGGTCTTCGACAAGGACCAGTCGATACTGGTGGACAGGCTCGAGTCGATGGACGTGCTCTTCCGCCACGTGCGCGACGTCATGGAGGAGAACCCGCCCATCGGCACGGAGGACCGGACCTTCCAGCTTATCGCCCTGAAGTCCAAACTGCCGCGCTATCTGGCGTACAACGACCGCGTCCTCCTGGGCATACTGAAGGACGGCAATCCCCAGAGACTCAAGGGGGTCATCAGCAAGATCCTTGTCTACATCTTCGACCGCGGCATCCTCAAGGAGCCCTACGCGAATCCGCTCAACATCAAGAACACCAACGTGGTGGTCAGGACGATAAACAGCACCGGGGAAACGAGCGAGGTGTTTTCCCGGCTGGAAGAGCTCACCACGCTCGAAGATATACGAAAGGAGATATACAAGAAGACCTATGCCATCGCGCCCTTCCTGCCCGCGGAGCAGCTCGGGGCCGTGCGCGATATCGTCAATATCGGGCTGACGCCGAACCTCTCGTTCAACGCCGAGGAGACGCAGCGGCGCATCGACGAGGCGAAGACCTCCGTCAAACCGGTGATGGCCACGCTAGGCAGGGGCCAGAGCATCATCCAGGCCGGCGAGACGATCACTGGCGACGTGCATGAAAAAATCCAGATCATCAACCGGAACACCCAGTCGCGCAACGTCAATTTCATCATGGGAATTTTCCTCCTGCAGCTTTTCTTCGTGATGATCTTTTCATACCTCATGCTGGTGTACTACGAGCGCGTGTTCACGGAGAACAAATCGCCGTTCATCGACTTCACGCTCATCATGTCGTTTATCGTCTATGCCTTCGTTCTCTCGAGGGTGGAGAACATCACCGGTTCCAACGTGATTTTCGGGCTCCTCCTGCCCGTGGCCTTCGTGGCCATGATGATCTCCGTGCTCAACAACGTGTACACCGCGATAGTCGCCGGCATCTACGTGGGATTTTTCGGCTACATGATAAGCGGCGAGTCCACATCGACGCTGGTGATCTCCTTCAGCTCGGTGCTCCTGGGCGCTTTCCTGGCCCGCGACATCGAGAAGCGCACGGCCTTCCTCCGCACGGGCTTCGTCATCGGAGTGATAAACGCGTTGATCGCGGTGTCCCTCTGCCTTATCCAGGGGCTGGGCACGGCGGATACGCTGGGCAACGCGGGCCTCGCCCTAGCGAACGGTATCATCAACGCGATACTGGTCCTGGGGGTTTTGCCCGTGTACGAGTCCGTGTTCGGCGTCACCACGACCTTCAAGCTGCTGGAGCTTTCGGACCTAAACGCGCCCATCTTCAAGAAGATGATCATCAAGGCGCCGGGGACCTACAACCACTCGCTGATGGTTGCCAACATGGCCGAGGCGGCGTGCAAGGAAATCAACGCAAACCACATGCTCGCGCGAGTGGGCGGCTACTACCATGACATCGGCAAGATTCCCGACTCCGGGATGTACATCGAGAACAAGATCACCGACAAACGCGCGAAAACCCTGAACCCCTACGAATACTCG
>JAGODF010000314.1 GCA_017998375.1 Spirochaetota bacterium | reverse complement strand
CGGTGCAGCATCGCCGTGTCCGCGCCGTCGAGTTTGATAAGCGCGTAGATGACCGGCGCCTTTCCCTGAAGCGCCGCGCGCTGGCGCCTGGTCACCGTGAAGGTGACCACCGTCCCTTCCCCGGAGAGGTCCACCCACTCGGTCTCCGCGTTGAAGCAGACCGGGCACGATTTCCGCGGCGGCACGTAGACTTTCCGGCACTTCACGCACCTGGTCCCCGTGATCGCCTGCCCGTCACGCAGCGCGACGAGGAATTTCGACGCGGTGTCGCCCGCCCACCAGTGGTAGGGCACGTTTATCTTGCTCTTGAGCACCATCGGCTCCACGCCCTTGAAGATGTCTGACATTATGATAGCCTCCTTAAAAACATAACTTCTTTGAAAGTCAGCCACAGAGACACAGAGGGCACAGAGAAATATCAAATATAAACAAATTCACTAATGGACTAATCTTTTTCCAGCTAAATCATCCATATATCTTTCTCTGTGATCTCTGTGCCTCCGTGGCATTTTTTCTACCGCCCGATGATGTACCGGTGCGGGTCCACCTCCTCGCGGAGGATGCGGAGCTCGTTCTCGTGGGGCGGATCCGTGTCGGTGATCTTGTCGGCCCAGAGGAGCTCGAAGCCGCAGTTGTCCTGCACGTCCTTCCGGGTGTAGCCCGGATTGATCGAGAGCACCTTCATCCGCTTCGACTCTTCCTCGAAGCCCATGATCGCCATGTTGGTGATGATCCGGTACGGCCCCGTTCCCCTGGGGAGCCCCGCCTCGTACCGTGAGTTGCCGCCCTTCAGGTACCCCGGCGAGGTGATGTAGTTGATCTTGTCGGTGAAGCGCTTGGCGTCCTGCACCGTCATCATCATCGTCCTCCAGCAGAGCGAGGCCAGATCGTTCGCCCCGCCGGAGCCCGGGAAGCGCACCTTCGGCTTCTGGTGGTCGGTGCCTATCATCGTCGAGTTGATGTTCCCGTACATGTCGATCTGCGCGCCGCCCAGGAACGTGTAGTCCACCATCCCGCGCTGGCAGGTTTCCATGATCTCGGGCATGGAGCTCGCCATAATCGCCTGGTGGAAGGTCCGCGAATCGCCCACGGAGATGGGCATCGCCGGAAGTATCGGCGCCACGCCGCCCGCCTCGAACATGATGCAGAGGTTGGGCGAGTGTGTCTTCTGGGAGAGCATCGCCGCCGCGCAGGGGGCGCCGGTGCCCACCACCACGGTGGCCCCGTCCTCGAGGTTGCGCGCCGCCACGCATATCATGAGTTCCATCGGATTGTAATCGGCCATTTTCGTTTCTCCTCCCTTATTGCCTGTCCGTCAGCAGCTCTGTCGCCCTGAGCTTCTTCATCTTCTCGATGCCGCCGTTGAGCTCCAGGTACTCGTAGAAGTTCTTCGTCCCGTAGATCTGCTTCTCGACGAACTTTTTGTACTCGGTCTCGTCCTTCTCCACGCGCAGCCACTCCTTCAGGTGCTCCTCGTCGGAGAAGTACTCGTAGGGCATGTTGCCCGGGTAGCTGCCGTACGGCATCTCTATAACCGCGTCGACGCACCAGAAGGGGATGAAGGTCCCTTCCGGGTTCTGGCGGATCTTCTCGTTGGAGATGATGCGCTCCGTCGTGAGGACCACGCGCTTGGCGGCCTTCGCCAGGTCCTGGTCCGACACCGACGCACCGTAGACGTGCGCGTTGCCGTAGACGTCGCACTCGTGGACGTGGATCGCCGCGAAGTCCGGGTAGAGCGCCGGGTGCGCCACGAACTTCTGTCCCGTGAAGGGGCACTCGATCTCCTTCGCCGCGCTGTACTTGAAGGTGTCGGTCCCCAGTATGTTCCGCGCCGGCAGGAACGAGAGCCCCATTGCCGCCGCCTTAATCCTCCAGGAGAGCGTCGCGTTGGTCCACTCGGTCAGCTGGACCTTCCCGCTCTCGATGTACCGCCGCGCCGCCGGGGAAAGGCCGCGCGCCTCCAGGCCGATAATGTAGGCGATATCGAGCTTGTCGAAGCACTCCCCCGCCACCAGCACCTGGAAGTCGTGGGTTGATGTGTGGCCCGCGAAGCCGAGATGCTTTTTCCCCTGCCGCACTATCTCGTGTATGATCGCCGTGGGAATGCGGTTCGCCCCGAAGCCGCCGATGGCGATGTAGTCGCCGTCCTTGATCATGGTCCGCACCACCTCTTCCGGCGTCGAAAGCTTCGATTTCATTGCCCGCGACTTGTGCCGGAAAAACTCCCTGGCGTGGTCGGCGTCCGGATCGGTGAATATTTTATTGATGCCCGATTTCAACTCCTGTGCCATTGATGCGCTCCCCCTTTGGTTATTCAGAATCTCGTGTTCACGCGCGGCCCGCCCCAGTACCGGCATATCGGGCCTCCCCTCTACGCCGCGCCGCCATCGCCGGCATACATCCCGTCAATGAGGTCCCTGTACATCTCGTGCACCACCTTGCGCTTCACCTTCAGCGTCGCGGTGAGCTCGCCGGTCTCCTTGGAGAACTCGCGCCGCACGATCCGGTACTTCTTGATGGTCTCGTATTTTGCGAGATGGTTGTTCCTGTCCGCCACGTGCTCGTCCACCAGCTTCATGAAGTCGGCGCTGTCGAGCAGGTCGGTGGGCGTGCCGACCTTTATCCCTTTTTCCTGCGCCAGCTTCTCCGCCACCTGCAGGTCGACATTGAGGAGGCAGGTGAGATATTTCTGCCGCTCGCCGATGACGATGCACTGCGAGAAGAGCGGGTCGCTCTTGAAGAGGTTCTCTATGTTCTGAGGCGCCACGTTCTTCCCGCCCGAGGTGATGATCAGGTCCTTCTTCCGGTCGGTGATATAGAGGAACCCGTCGGAATCGAACATCCCGATGTCGCCGGTCATGAAGTATCCGTCCGCCGTGAACGATTCTTTCGTTACGTCGGGCTGCTTCCAGTATCCCTTGATCACGTTGTCACCCTTCGCGAGTATCTCGCCGTCGTCCGCGAGCTTCACCTCGAAGCCCGGAAGGGGCTTGCCAACGGAGCCGATCCGATAGTCCGCCAGGTTGCTCATCGTCGCCGGCGCGGTCAGCTCCGTCATCCCGTATCCTTCCACCACCATGATGCCGGCGCCGTTGAAGAACTGGATGATCTCCTTCGCAGTCGGTGCGCCGGATGCCGTCATCCAGCGCACGCGTCCGCCGAGCGCCATGGCGAGCTTCTTGAATATCATCGCGTAGGCTATCTTGTACTTCAGCTTCAGCAAAAGCGGGATGCGCCGCTTGTGCTCGCGCCGCTCGCTTATCTTCTTCCCCACTTCCTGGCCCCAGGCGAAGACCTTCTGCTTCCACGCGGGCTGCTCGCGCACCTGCATGGTGATGCGCGCGTAGACCTTCTCGCACACCCGCGGCACCGCCAGTATCTCCGTGGGGCGCTTCTCCTGGATGTCCTGCACGATGGTGTCCATGCTCTCGGCGTAGGAGGCCGTGAGGCCCACGTACATCCCGTAGAAATGGCCGGCGATCCGCTCGAACACGTGCGAGAGCGGGAGAAACGGCACGGTCTGGTCGGTATCGAACCCGTACTTCGGCCGCACCGCGTCGAGCGCCTCCATCTGCGCCATGATGTTCTTGTGCGTGATCATCGCGCCCTTGGGCGGGCCCGTGGTCCCCGATGTGTACACGATAGTCGCCACGTCCTCGCGCGTCACGTCGTCGGCGAGCTTCTCGAAGAGCGCCGGGTCAGCCGCATGCTTCTTCCTGCCAAGCTCCATCAGCGCCTCGAAAGTCATGGCATACTCCGGGAGCTGGAGTCCCGCGCTCTCGATCACCACGACTTTTGCAAGCTCGGGGCAGCCCTTGTTCTTGGCGTAGACCGCCTTCTCGAGCTGAGTTTTATTTTCAACGATGAAGACTTTTGTATCGGAGTGGCCGATGATATATTCCACCTCGTCGCCCGAGAGCGTCGCGTAGATGGGGACCACAACCGCGCCAATGCCCAGCGCGCCCATGTCCGAGTAAATCCACTCCAGGCGGTTCTCGGAGAGGAGCGATATCCTGTCACCCTTGCGCACGCCCAGTTCGTAGAGCCCGAGGCCCACGTCCCGGGCGCGTTCGTAGTACTGGTTCCAGGTTGTCTGTTCCCATTTACCCTTGTACTTTTTTTCCGCAGCGAGGCGGTCGCCGTATTTCTTTACCCTGTTGCGGAAGACTTCGTTGATGGTCTTTTCCATATACAAACCTCCTGGTCCCCGTTTCCGTTATCTGTCTTTGAACTTCGGTTTTCGCTTTTCAAGGAAGGCCGATATTCCCTCCTCCTTGTCCTCGCTCTCGGCGAGCTTTCCGAAAAGCCTGCTCTCCAGTTTCAAGCCTTCCTCCATGCTGAGCCTGCCGCCCACCATCACCGCCTCGACGATCGCCCGCACGGCGAGCTGTCCCTTGTACGCGACCTGCTTCGCGAGCTTCATCGCCTCTTCCATCAGCTTCTCATGCGGCACCACCGCGTTCACCAGGCCGATCTTCTCGGCTTCCGGCATCGCGATGAACTTCCCGGTGAGCATCACCTCCAGCGCCCTCGACGGTCCCAGGAGCCTCACCGCGCGCTGCGTCCCTCCGAACGCCGGCATGATCCCGAGCATAATCTCCGGCAGCCCCATCTGCGCCTGGTCTGACGCGATCCGCATGTGGCACGCCATCGCTATCTCGGTGCCGCCGCCCAGGGCGAGCCCGTTGATCGCCGCGATCACCGGCTTCTTCGAATCCTCCACCAGGT
>JAGODF010000312.1 GCA_017998375.1 Spirochaetota bacterium | reverse complement strand
GGCATAGGCGGCAACGACCCGTTCCTGAAACCCATGGCGCTTGCCATGGGATGGGGCCTGGCCCTTGGCACCGTCATCACCCTTTTCATCACGCCGGTGCTCTACAACGTCTTCGCCGATATCCGGGCGATCTTTTTCAGGAAGCCGGCGCCGCCCGACGACCACGCGGATTTCATAGAAGACCCGCTGGCAGAGCGGGTCAGCTGCCTGGAATCGAAGATCCGGGACGATATCGCCGCGGCCGTGAAATGCGAGGTGGAAGCGGAATTCACGCGGCGTGGTCCGAAGAGTAAAAAGCGACGGGGGGAATGACCGATACTCCGCGGGAAAGGTATTCTTATTGACATGAATCCGCCCCGTGAAAACATTTTCCCCCGGCGCTGTTTTCATCATACCGATAATTGAATATCGTGATCTTCCGGCTGGAAGAATATTTTTTTTGCCAATGGCCCGAACACTTATAACCGCACTCGCGCTCATCGCTTTTCTCGCGACGTCAGTCCCGGAAGCCGGCGCAGCGTCGTCCACCAGCGTCTGGTACAAGGGGAGGCGCATGAGCATCACCCACCGGTACCGCAAGGCGGGACGGGAACTGGTGCTCTTCATTCACGGGCTGGCCTGCTCGAAGGAGTCGTTCGACGGCGCGTGGGAAGAACCGAAGCTGAAAAAATACTCACTCCTGGCGGTGGATCTCCCCGGCTTCGGCGGCTCGTCAAGGCCTGGAAGTTTTTCCTATACGCTGGAAGACCACGCGGGCGTGGTGTACGAGATGCTGCGCAAGTTCCCCCAGCGGAAAGTCCACGTCGTGGGACACAGCATGGGCGGCGCGGTGGCGGTGATGCTCGCGAAAAAGAATCTCCGCCGGTTCGTCTCCCTCATGAGCGTGGACGGGTGCCTGGGAGGGCAGAACGTGAATTCCCAGCAGCAGTCGACGCCGCTCACCTATGAGGAATTCACCGGCAAACTCGAGGAAAGGATAATCCGCGCCCAGGGGAAGCCCGAGGAAAAGGGACTCAGGCTCTGGTACGGTTGGAGCAGGTCCGCCGATCCCGCGGGCTTCAAGAAAAGCGACGAGTCCCTGATACAGTGGTCGCGCAGCGGCAAGCTGGTCGGCATGTTCCTGGGCCTGCGGATGAAAAAAGCCTACTTTTACCCGGAGCGGGACGGGCTCCCGGCGCCGCTCAAGCACACCAGGAAAACGAGGAAGATCGAAATATCGAAGAGCGGCCACTTCATCATGAACGACAATCCCGGCGAGTTCTATCCGCGCCTCGCCGCGGAGCTGGCGCGCTGACCATGGTCTTCACGCACGAAGCGTACGCGAACCGCCCCACCCGGGCCGAGGTGTCGATCCCGCGCCTCTTGAACAATTTCGAAATCGTGAAATCGCTCGTCGCGAAGGACGTGAAGATAATGCCGATGGTGAAGGCCAACGCCTACGGCCACGGCATCGTGCGCGTGTCGAAGGAGCTCGTGGCGGCCGGTGCGGCGTGCCTCGGCGTGGCTTACCTGGAGGAGGCGGTCTTTCTCCGGCAGAACGGCATCGCCTCCCCCATCGCGGTGCTGGGAGCCATCAACACGGAGCAGATCCCGGAGTTCCTGAAGCACGGCGTGGAGATTACCTGCTCGTCCCCGGACAAGGCGCGCGCCGTCTCGGAAGCGGCGGAGCGCTTCGGCAAAACCGCGAAGGTGCATCTGAAGATCGACACCGGTATGGAGCGGATAGGCGTGCACTGGTACAACGCGGAGAAGTTCATCACAGAAGCGGCGGGACTCCCGAACCTGGCGATCGCGGGGCTTTTCTCCCACCTAGCGAAAGCCGAGTCGGACAGGGAATTCACGGAGGAACAGATACGGCGCTTCGACGGCGCGGTCAACATCATGCAAAAGACCGGCGTGCGCGCGGAGCACGTGCACCTGGCGAACTCTGCCGGTATCATCCTCCACCCTTCCGCGCACTACTCCATGGTGCGGCCCGGCATCATGCTCTACGGCTACGACCCGCGGGGACCGCGGCCCGGCGCGACTTTCGGTAACCGCCGCCTCCTGCCGGTGATGACGTTCAAGACGAAGGTGTCGTACTTCAAATCGGTGCCCGCCGGCGCCGGCGTGAGCTACAACCACACCCACACGACGCGCGAGCGGACCAGGATCGTGACGCTTCCCGTGGGCTATGGCGACGGCTACAGCAGGCTCCTCTCGAACCGGGGAGCGGTCATCATCCGCGGGAAGCGGTGCCCCGTGGTGGGGAACGTCTGCATGGACCAGACGATGGTGGACATCGGCCCGGACGGCACCGCGTACAACGGCGACGACGTGCTCCTCTTTGGCGAGTCGGATGACGGCACAATTCCGCTCGAGGAGCTGTGCGATACCATCGGCACCATCACCTACGAGTTCCTCACGAACATCAGCTCGCGGGTGCCGAGGGTGTACGTTGAGTAGAGATTTCTGAACGATACGCCGCACTGCCCTCTCCTCTACTTATGGCTCAGAGTAATCCATCCGGCATACTGTTTATGTCACATGCGGCCATTCTGCATGTACAAATTTATTAATTATTTTTGCACAAATCATGTACTGCGCTAATACTATCTTATACTATTACGCGATATGCCGATCATTGTAACAAACAAGGAATCTGTGGATAACTATCGAAAAAACAGCGCAAGGCAGGGACGCGCGGGGTTGATATTACTCGCGGCATTCATCCTGTTCTTCGCGGCGGGATGCGGAGGCGACGTATTCCAAACCCTCCAGGAACCGGCTGCGACCCGGGAGAACGGGGGCGACGGCGCGCCGGTCTCCGAATACCTCTGCGTGTCCACTACCGGAAACGACGTGACCGGCGACGGCACGGAAGCCCTTCCCTTCGCGACCGTGAACAGGGCTATGGAAGTCGCGGAAGAGACCGGTGCGGACGAGATACGCGTTTCGGTGGGGGACTACGAAGTGGGCGCAACGTTCGGCATACAGCTCTTCGACGGCCTGCGCCTTCTCGGCGGCTACAACCCGGCGGACTGGACGCGCTACCCCTATCAGACAAAGGCCGACAGGGATGCCCACACCACGACGCTTAGCTACACCGGCAGCTTCTCGGGATTGAGCGGGCATCCCAGCAGGGTGATAGACTCCGGCGACGCTGAGATATCATCATCGACGATAATCGAGGGATTCACCCTTAAAGGGAAAGCGACGGGCGATTACGTCTCCGCCATCTACTGTTCCGAAGGCGCGTCGCCCGTGATACGGTACAATACCATTTACGGCGGAGGGAGCTCCTCCGTAGTAACGTCATACGGGATATACACCA
Organism: Spirochaetota bacterium; assembly: GCA_017998375.1. Taxonomy (GTDB): domain Bacteria; phylum Spirochaetota; class UBA4802; order UBA4802; family JAGODF01; genus JAGODF01. The sequence continues at coordinate 1,434 of JAGODF010000312.1, read as the reverse complement.
CCGCTCTGGCCTCCCCCGCGATTACCGGCAATTACATTTCAGGCGGCGACGGAGTCGTTACGCAGGGCATATACAGTTCGTACTCATCACCGGACATCAGCGATAACACGATATACGGCGGCGACGCGTCGACAAACAGCTCATACGCGGTGAGGAGCGTCGGCGACTCATCACCCGTTATCCGCGACAACGAGATCGACGGGGGCAACGGCTACCTGTACACGTACGGGATCCGCAATGAAAGCTCTTCCCCGGACATACGCGGCAACTCGATATACGGGGGCGATTCCGGCACGCAGCACTCGAATGGCATCTACAACACCGGCACCTCCTCTTCCCCGAAAATATACCGCAATGTCATCGACGGCGGCACCGGCAAGCTGACGTACGGAATAAACAACTACATGGCGAACGCACCGCTCATTTACAATAACGCGATACATGGAGGCGCGGCATCGACGGTGAGGTCTTTCGCGGTGTTCAACGTGGGTACCGGCAACAATCCGTTGATCTATAACAACACGATTCGATTGGGAACAATTGCGGATTCATCAAACGCACAGAGCGGCTCGTTCGGCATCTTCGACAACGACAACGTCACGAAGCCCGTCATCGAGAACAACATCATTTTCGCCGGAAACGAAGCGAAGAGCTATGGCATGTACAACGCCAGCAGCACCGCGTCACCGGCGAGTTTCGACAACAACGACATCTTCGCCTGCGAGACGCTCTATGCCATACAACAGACGCTGCCGACCATCACCAAATACACGAGCATCGACGACGTGAACGCGCTTGCGTACGCCGACAACAATGTCAGCGCCGACCCGGTGTTCGCCGACCAGCCCGGCGGCGACTGGCGCCTGACGGCGTCCACGCCCTCCTCCGTCTATGACGGCGGCGCGGACCTCTCGGCCGTGTTCACCGCCGACATGGATGACGTTGCGCGCACCTGGTGGTCGATGGGCGCGTACGAATGGGTAAGCCCGTAGCGATTCTCCCTATTCCGCTCCCTCGAAAACGGAAAGCGCATCCCACCGCCGGTACAATTCTTCCACCCGGAGCTCCAGCGCTTCAATCTCCGCTTTCAATTCCACGACCTTCTGCCCGCTTTTCTGATAGAACGCCGGATCCGCCATGAGCGCGTAGATTTCCGCCATCCTCCTTTCCTTCAGCTCGATGTCGTCGGGGATGCCTTTCAGTTCCTCTTTCTCCCTGAACGTCAGCTTTGTTTTTTCAACCGGCTTCCTTTCCCGCCGCTCCACGGCGGGCTTTTCCGCACGCGGGGCGGCGGCCGTTTTCCGGTTAAGCCAGTCATCGTATCCGCCCGCGCATTCCCTGACGACGGCATCGCCCTCGAACGCCAGCGTGCTCGTCACCACGTTGTTGAGGAACGCCCGGTCATGGCTTACCAGAAGCAGCGTTCCCCCGAAA